>SUVM01000004.1 GCA_015062015.1 Akkermansiaceae bacterium
AACAAAAACTTCCGCTCGCCCGAGGATGGCAACACCCCCATCATCATGGTAGGCCCCGGCACCGGCATTGCCCCGTTCCGTGCGTTCTGGCAACAACGAGTGGCAGATAACGCACCCGGTGCTAACTGGCTCTTCTTCGGCAACCCCTATAAAGCTACAGACGGCTGCTACGAAGACGAGATTGCCCCCTTAGTCGAGAGCGGCAAACTCAAACTCTCCGTAGCATGGAGCCGCGACCAAGCTCACAAAATCTATGTGCAAAACCTCATGGAAGAAGCCGGAGCCGAAATCTGGCAATGGCTGGAGAACGGTGCCGCCGTCTACATGTGCGGAGATGCTAACCGTATGGCAAAAGATGTAGAGAAAGCCCTTCTCACCATCATCTCCACACACGGCAACCGCACCGAGGAAGAAGCTGCAGAATACCTCAAGAACATGAAAGCCGCTAAACGTTACCAAAAAGACGTTTACTAATCTGTTCATTCCATCAACCTCCGTAAGCCCCCTTGCCCGAGCACCGAGCAAGGGGGACTTCAATTTTATGACGCTGCAAAAAAATCTGCCGCCTCACGTTTTGATACACGCACGGCATTAACATAACGGCTACGCAATAAAGCCGAGCTGGCATGCCCCATTTCCATCTGCAGCTCCGTTAAATTGCGAAAATACACAGCATGATAAGAAGCAAAAGTATGCCGCAACACATCCGGCTGCCAAGTGCGAATACCGGCAGCACGGCGCAACGCGCGCCAACGATTCACCCAGTTGCGAGGAATCACCCGTCGCACCCCGCGCAACATCTTTTTACACCGCATCGGCACCACACGTCCACCACCGGTTTTACTCACCGCCGGTCTCACCACAACCTCGCCCTCGCTCCACCGAATATCCTGTGGTTTCAGGCGCGCTACCTCATTAGGCCGTAACCCGCAATACGTCAACAAATACAGAGACAACTTCATATCCTGATGCTCGGGTTCTGCCACAACACGCTCTAATCTGCGTACTTGCTTTACGGTGAGAGGCACAATCTCTTTCTCCTTTATCTCCGGTGTTTCAACATCACCCACAGGGTTAGTGCTACACAAGCCCCGCCGCTTACCATAAGAGAAAATACTATGCAAAATGGCACGTCCCTTGCGGTAACTATGCAAACTTGTTCCGAATGCGGCTTGCAACAACTCGCGGCATTCTACTGCCGTCATCGCTCGTAGCGGCCGCTGTGCAACCCCGTCTACACGCAACATGCGTCGTACAAAGTGCTTCAAATCTCGCACCGTTGTAGCCCGCCTCCCGGCGCGTGCTTCGATGCTCTCCCAAGCTACCATTTCAAACGGAGCCGTATGCTCCTCTGCGTGTACCGCCTCAACGCCGTATTCTATAACCCGTCGCAGTTTAGTAATCAACATACTCCGGTCCACGGATTCAGGGCTCACGCCTAAACGCTCCACCGCCTCTATTACTAAACGTGCTGCATCCGCTACCGACAAAGGCAGCCCCTCCATTATCTCTTTGCTTATATGTGTGTTCATGGTTGTGTAAGCATTTGCTTTACGAACGAGGACGAACACATTTCTTTTCATTATCTGTCCGTATCCTCACTCAAAGAATCTCTATAATACAAAGCAGGCACAAAATCAAGTGTTCCAATTCTTTCCTGAGCACTTTTGCTTCCTTGCGCAGTTTAACAATTCCCACCATCCGGCATGTAAAAGCGGCCCCGGGATTCATTACCCGAGACCGCTTCATTTTCCTCTTGTCTTATGAACGATTGTCTTGCAGTATCACTGCGCAGGGGGGGGGCTTACTCAGAGAGGTAAGCAGCAACACCCTCGTGGGAGGCCGTCATAGCCTTATCACCCTTGTGCCAGCCGAGGGGGCAAACCTCGCCATGCTCCTCGAAATGTTGCAGGGCGTCAACGATGCGAATCGCCTCATCGATGCTGCGGCCAAGCGGCATGTCGTTTACCAGACTGTGGCGTACAATACCGTCTTTATCAATAAGGAACAGGCCTCTGTACGCAACCTTGTCTCCCTCCTCTGCCAAAACGTCGTATGCGGCGGCTACCTCCTTGTTGATATCGGCTACCAACGGGTAGGTGACACCTTGAATACCGCCTTGGTTGCGCGGGGTGTTCACCCAAGCCCAATGGCAGAACTCGCTATCCGTCGAGCAGCCCACCACTACAGTGTCACGCTTCTCGAACTCCGGCAGTGCATTCTGGAACCCAATAAGCTCTGTGGGGCATACGAAGGTAAAGTCCTTGGGATAGAAGAAAAGGACCACGTACTTGTTACCCTTATATTGCTCGAGGCTGAAATTGCTCTCGATAACGCCATTCACCACAGCGTTTGCTGTGAACTCCGGTGCTTGTTTTCCTACTAACATAGTATTGTGTGTTGTTGTTGTGTTTGAGACTTGTCTTGCGGAGCGATTGCCCGCGTTGCTGAGAGAAAATTACCACTTTTTCGATAGGAATGCAAGACTTTTCTTAGAATTTTTCTAAAAGAGTTAGATTTTTCTAATTTATTTTAAGAACATTTATCAAAATTGAAGTAAATTTTGTAAAAAATCCGTAAAAAACAGATAAAATGGGCGAAAAAAAATGAAACAAAGACAGTCCAAAACAACAAAACAGGATATAAAGAACCAAACTACAAGAAAAAGGCATGAGAAGAAAAAAAGAAAACATACGCACAAAGTACTTGCGGATGCGGGGCAAGGGCGGCTATACTTAATGCATGCCGACAATCAGCGTATCACTAGAGGAAAGATCATACCAAGTACAGGTGGCAAACGGCGCACTTGATACCTTAGGGTATATGGCAGAGAAGCTGAGATTAAGCGGCAAAGCAGCAGTAATTACGGATAGCAACGTATGCCCTCTCTACGCAGAACGCGTAATACAAAGCCTGCGAGATGCCGAATACGAGAGCAGCCTGCACGTTTTTGAGGCGGGAGAACAAAGCAAAAACCTTCGTACAGTAGAAGAAATTGTCAACGAGATGGTAGCTGACGGGCACGACCGCAGCAGTTTTATCGTAGCGTTGGGCGGCGGAGTCGTGGGAGACATGGCCGGCTTTATTGCCTCTATCTACTACCGGGGCATCCCCTTCATCCAAGTGCCTACAACCGTCATGGCACAAGTAGACAGCTCTGTAGGGGGTAAAACGGCAGTAGATATAGAAGGAGGCAAGAACCTGATAGGTGCTTTTTACCAACCGAAATTGGTAATAGCGGATCCCATGACACTGTTGACACTCTCCCCGCGTGTACTGCGCGAAGGGCTGGCAGAAATGGTAAAACACGCAGCCTTGCGAGAGCCCAAAATGCTGCAAACCCTACAACGTTTATCCGGGGAAATAGACTTAGGCTTTACGCTTTCCACCATCGAACGCTTACCGGAGCTCATCGCCCAAAATATCAAAATTAAAGCCCGCATCGTAGAGGCAGATGAACAAGAGACCCAAGGAGTACGAGCGTTTCTGAACTTAGGGCACACCCTGGGGCACGGAATTGAAGCCAGCGTACCGTACGGAGAACTTCTGCACGGAGAGGTAGTGAGCCTTGGCTTGCGGGCAGCTCTGTATTTATCCGAGCGCTACGCGGGCATGCCCACCAACGAGGCTCAGGAGGTATTGCGCACACTGCGGTCATTAGAACTGCCTTTGCAGTTACCCCCGAATGTAGACACAGCTAAAGCACTGGCCAAAACAGCATTCGATAAAAAATTTGTAGCCGGGGCAATACGTTTTGTCCTGTTACAAGGTTTAGGCCGGCCCATCTTAAGCCAAGAAGTAACGCAAGAAGATTTGGCAGAAGCCCTGCACATGCTTACCACCCCCACCCTTGCTTTTTAAACAGACTTACACCACATATCATCTTATGACAGACCCCCGCACAACACAATTAGCCCGGGCGCTTGTGCGCCACTCTTGCAAGCTGCAACCCGGCGAACATATCTTGCTGGATCTTTACGATGCACCGGAGGAAATCGGAATCGAGCTTATCCGCGCGGCACGAGAGGCCGGGGCCATCCCCCACATTCGGGAGCATAACAGCCGCGTGGTACGCGAGATGCTGGCCGGTGCCACTGCTGCACAATACGAATCTATCGCCGCGCTCGAGCTGGAAGAAATGAAAGCCATGCAGGCTTACATTGCCATACGCGGCAGCCGCAACACCTTCGAGAACTCCGGCATTGCCCCGGAAAACATGCAACTGGCGATGAAATACATGCGCCCCGTACACAACCAACGCGTATGCAAAACCAAATGGTGTGTACTGCGTTGGCCCACTTCCTCCATGGCACAGGGTGCCGGCATGAGCACCGAGGACTTCGAGGACTTCTACTTCCGCTGCTGCCTGGCAGATTACGATGCCCTGCGCAAAGCCATGGACAAATTAGCCGAGCGCATGATGAATACAGACAAGGTACACATTACCGGTCCCGGCACGGATTTAACATTCAGCATCAAAGGTATGCCGGCTATCCCCTGCTCCGGAGAAATGAACATCCCGGACGGCGAGGTATTTACCGCACCGATACTCAACAGCGTCAACGGCACCATCTTCTACACCGCACCCACCGTATACCAAGGTATCCCCTTCGATGGTATTCGCCTTACCTTCAAAGACGGCAAGATTGTAGAAGCTCACTGCAACGGAAAAGATGCAGAACTTAACAAAATTTTGGATTCTGACGACGGAGCCCGATTCATCGGCGAGTTTGCCTTGGGCGTTAACCCCTACATCCTGAAGCCGATGTACGACATCCTCTTCGATGAAAAGATTGCAGGTTCCTTCCACTTCACCCCCGGCCAAGCCTACGAAAACTGCGACAACAGCAACCGCTCTCAGGTGCATTGGGATATGGTGTGCATCCAGAGAGAAGAATACGGCGGTGGCGAAATTTGGTTCGATGACGAGCTCATCCGCAAAAACGGTATCTTTACAGACCCCGAATTGTCCATCCTTAACCCGGCAACCGAATAAGCCATACCATGAAAGACCCCAGATACACCCAACTTGCACAACAAGTAGTTAACTACGCCGTCAATGTGCAACCGGGCGAGCATGTCAACCTTCGCATGCAAGACATACCGGATGCCATGACAGTGGAGCTCATTCGCGCCGTGCGCGCAGCAGGTGGGCATCCGCATGTGGAAATCACCCACGCCCAAGTCACAAAAGAACTGCAAATTGCCGCCACAGAAGAGCAATTCGAGCTAGATGGGCGCTATCGTTTACAGCGAGCCGAAGACATGGATGTACACATCTGCTTCTATGCAGATTACAACAGTTTTGAGAGCTCTTGCGTACCCGGCGAAAAAATGCAAATGGTCAGCAAACACTTCAAACCCGCCAGCGATGTTGTCTGCAACAAACGCAAATGGACAATACTGGCGTGGCCTACATCCTCCATGGCACAGGCAGCGGGTATGAGTAGCGAACAATTTGAGGACTTCTACTTCCGCTGCTGTTTGGCAGACTACGCTAAATTAAAAGAAGGCATGGTGAAGCTCAAAGCCATGATGGAAGCCACGGACAAAGTGCGAATCGTAGGCCCCGGAACTGATCTGACATTCAGCATCAAGGGAATACCTGCCATCATCTGCGCCGGAGACTGCAACATACCGGACGGAGAGGTATACACAGCCCCCGTAAAAGACAGCATGAACGGCGTACTTACATATAACGCCCCCACTATCTACCACGGAATCCCCTTCGATGGCGTCAGATTCCGCTTCGAAAACGGCAAAATCGTTGAAGCATCTTGCAACGGAGACGACCGGCTACTCAACAAGATATTGGATACAGACGAAGGCGCACGCTACATCGGCGAGTTTGCCTTAGGCGTCAATCCCTACATCCTGCACCCCATGCGCGACATCCTCTTCGATGAGAAGATAGCCGGCTCCTTCCATATGACGCCGGGGCAATGCTACGATGAAGCCCCCAACGGCAACAGCTCCTCCATCCATTGGGATTTGGTGTGCATCCAGCGCAAAGATTACGGCGGCGGCGAGATTTATTTCGACGGTAAACGCATCCGCAAAGACGGCATCTTTACCGCCCCAGAGCTCGCCATGCTCAACCCTGCCCATTAATCCTGCTACAGCATCATGAAGCACCGCCCCATTCACCGAATCTGCAAACACATCAAACACAACAAACGGCGCTACATTATTTTAGTGCTCTGCGTGTTGTTTTTGATGTGGTGCGTCAAAAAATTCGGTGAGTGGGGAGCCGGGCAATTAGAGTGCACCCACACGGAAATTGACGCCGCGGCTTTACGGGAAATAGGTACCCTTAAAATAGCCCTGATATCAGACGTACACAACAACAGAGAGTTATTTGAAAAAGCCGTTGCCATGATACAGGCGGAAAAACCGGATTTGATACTCTTTGCCGGCGACCTCGTCTATGCAGAACGCCGCTTTATGCGCACCCGCTGGGCGGTAGATGGTTTCCGTAAACTGCAAAACACCGCACCAACGTTTGCCATACTCGGCAACCACGACTACGAAAAACAAGAGCAAGTAGAGCGCGTGCTTCAAACAGCAGGCATTACCCTACTGCGAAACAAAGCCGTGGAATGGACGACACCCAACGGCAAAAAACTACTGCTGGTAGGCTTGGGCGACCACAACGAGGGAGATGAAGCCCCCGGCACCTGCCTGCCGCCAAAAGGAGCCACAGAGACACCGGTACTGCTCCTGTCTCACGACCCGGAAAGCCGCCACCTGTTGCAAGATTACGAATGGGACTTGATGCTGAGCGGGCATACCCACGGCGGGCAATTAGGCAACCCGTTTACCGGCAATTACATCTCATTCCGCTCCTCCATGCCGGGTGGGCTTTTTAAAGAAGACGACGGTAGGCATGTTTTTGTGACACGCGGCATCGGCTCCATTATGGATATGAGGTTTTTCTGCCGCCCGGAGGTAAGCATCCTCCTACTCCGCGCAGATTAAACAATCTGCCCCCACCACACACAGCACCATTACGGAGTTGCCTCCAACTCAATAATGGGTTGGGTCGCTTTTTTCTCTACGGCCTCCATCAACATCATTACAGAGACTACCCCATAAAAAAGGGTCATTCCCCAACCGACCAAATTGACAAACCTACCCAAAAAACGTTCGCTGATAACAAGACTAAGTAAAAACACACCACCGGCAACGGCTGCCGCAAGCATAGCCCACATAACAGCACCTTTAATATCGTGCTCATCAAACACAATGGAAATAAACGCCGGAAAAAGAGCAATCATAAAAGAAGCCCCTATGGAGTCCCACCTATTAAACGCATTGTGATCTTCTACCTGTTTATCTGCCATGGCACTTCATTATAAAGTCAGGCAATGCTTTTGGCAACATTTATTTCTGACTTTTCTGCTCAGAATAAGCAAGCACGCGCCGTTTGCGCCACAGGCATAACCCAACAGCCTGCAACAAAGCCCCATATACAGCTCTACGCCGTATCTTCACTTTACCTTGACCTAAAGGGGTATCGGCTAAAAGCCGCAGGGTCCTTTTACCGATAAGAGCCGGTAAAACAGAAGCAAAACGCAAACGGAAAGTGCCCAAGCGGCGGCTGTAATCCACACCGTCATTCATATAAGACTCCGCACGGCGCAACCATTTTGTTGCATCGCTGCACAAATAATGCCGCCCGCGGCGGGCATCCTCCTCCCTATCTCGCAAAATATTAATCAACTGCAAGCCTTGCCCATAGCGCACCCCCGCCTGTAACATCAAGTCTTTACGAGAAGCCTGGCAAAAAGCCTCCCCCATTGTGGCATACCCAAGCTCCGTCCAAAACGCACCCACGCATCCGGCTACCATATAGGTGTAGCGGCGTGTATCGTCGTCTGTCTGTACCGTATCGCAAGCATCAAAAGCGGTTAAATCCCACACTTGCCCTTCGATGATAGTACCAAGCACCTTGCGAACGAGCATTCTTTGCTGTTCCGGGAACACCCGCAGAGCAGATAGGCAGGTGCAAAACTCACCCAGCAAGACTCGCTCTGCCTCGCAAGGAATCGTCGGTGCCACCTGTTGAGTTAACAATTCATGCAACGCCTGCAGGTCCTCATTGTCTTCATCGGCATCAATAGCGCAGCGCATAGCCTGTAAAGCACGGAGCTTGACCTCTTGGGGTGTATCAAAAGCATCTGCCACACTATCCGTAGCTCTGGCCAGCATATACCCCAGCGCAACAGCAGGTCGCATCTGACGCGGCAAAAATTGAATCGTCAGATAAAAAGAGCGAGATACGGACTTGAGCAATTCTCCTGTTACATCTACTACTTGTGCCATTGCAGTGCCATTATGCAACAGTAACCACCCGGTGGCAAGTTATTTTTAAGGATAAAAAGCAAGATTTTGCTTGATGCCGCACATATTCAGGCATATAATGGCAACATGGCAATACCGCAAAACACCATCGCGCTTATCTTTGATTTTGACCAAACGCTCAGCCCGCACAACATGCAAGAAGACACCATCTTCCCCGAATTCGGTATCGATGCGGAAAAATTTTGGCAAAAATGCAACGATCGCAGCCGACAAGAAGGATGGGACGGCGAGTTAAGCTACCTTAAAGAATTGTTGGATACGCTCAGCATAGACGGTGTTAGCAACGACTCCCTGAAAGATTTAGGCAAAAAACTCACCTTTTTTGAAGGCATCCCCGGTTTTTTTGAAACCTTTGCCTCCAAAACACTCAGCTCGGAGCATCGGTTTGCCGGTATCCATATAGAATACTACATCATCTCCAGCGGTATTAAATCCATCATCGACGGCTCTGCCATTCGCCCGTATATGAAAGAGGTTTTTGCCTGCGAGTTTAGCGAACATAACGGCTGTATCAACTTTCCCAAACGCGTCATTTCTCACACCACAAAAACGCAATTCCTCTTCCGTATTAATAAAGGAATGCTCCGATATACAGAAGACGTAAACGACCACATGGACAGCGACTTGCGGCCCATCCCGTTCCGGCACATGATCTATGTGGGCGATGGCCCGACAGACGTCCCCTGCTTCACCGTAATGCGCCAACTCGGCGGCACCAGTGTAGCAGTGTACAACCCGGCGGATTCATCGCGCAAAAGTTTTCGCAAATGCTACAACCTCAAATCGGGCCAACACCGTGTAGATTTTTTTGCACCGGCAGACTACCGAGAAGGCAGCCACCTCTACAACATCCTGCAAGAGACCGTTCGCAACACGGCAGATGCTATCCTACACAACATGCGCCATGCAGATCGCTGAACAAAAACCTACGGTTGATTGCAAAATAATCTTGAAATATCTGCAAACATAAAATAAAATCCCCATCAGGATGAGTGCGGAGCACAACAGCAAACACAAGGGTAATACCGTTCCCGGCATCTTTAACTGGAAGATGGTAAGAAAAGCACTGCGTGCTGCCGAAGAAGGCGTGTATTGCTGGAACCTCCAAACCGACGAGATATTTTACACCGAGCAATGCCTGCGGATGATGGGCTTGCCTTTCAACGAATGGGCCCCCAACATCTTTACCGAGGCAGAGCAAACCATCCACCCCGAAGACAGGCAATTCTTCATCAACACCGTACAAAAATATTTAGGGCGCCCCACGGTTGCCCCGTTGCGCGTAGAAGTACGCTTGCTCAACCTGCGCTCGCGCGGTTGGCGGTGGATACGCGTTAACGGCTTACTGGAGCATGACAAAAACAAAGAAGCACGGCAACTTGTCGGCGTATGGGTGGATATTACCCGCCGCAAAATGGCAGATTTGCATGCCATGGAAGACCGCGACCTCTTCCGCAACCTTATCAACTTTCTGCCCGACAACATCTACTACAAAAACCGAGAGTCCCGTTTTGTAATGGCAAACGAGGCTACGGCCAAGAAAATGGGCGTTAATACGCCCTCCGACCTCATCGGTTGCAAAGATACACACTTTTTTGCAGACGAAACCACCAGCGTAGCCCGCAGCGAAGAGTTAGAAATCATGCGCACCGGGGTACCCATCACCAACCGCATCCATCAGGAGAGCTGGAAGGATGGCGAAAGCTCTTGGTGCCGTCTCTCTAAATTCCCTTGGTATGATGCACACGGCAACATCAAGGGCATTGTTGGTATCTCCTCCGATGTAACGGAGCTGATTAAAACGCAGCAACGCTACCGCCGCCTTGCCGAGCAATTGGACGAACGCAACCGAGCTCTGGAAAAAGAAATCTCCCTGGCCAGAGAGATTCAGCACGCCCTGCAACCGTTGCGTATCCCGGACCGCAAATGGACGGATGCCACCGGCAACACCAGGCGCATTGCACGCTTCCACCATGTATACATGCCCTGCACCGGCGTAGCCGGAGATTGCTTTGCCGTATTTCCGGTAGGAGACTCCGGCGTAGGTATGCTGATATGTGATGTCATGGGGCATGGAGTACGCGCAGCGCTGATAGCATCTATGCTAAGGGGGCTTATGGAACAAGTGTCTACCTTGGCAGATACACCCGGATTGCTGCTTTCCTCCCTCAACCGCCAATTATTCCGCATCTTCAGTCAGGCCAATATCACCATGTTTGCATCGGCCTGTTATGTGTACTTGGATTTGGATAAACGAAGGCTCACCCTCTCCGGCGCGGGGCACCCTGCCCCCATCATCCTGAGTGCCGAAGGCCGAGCCATCTTACCGCCCATACCGCGCTCACCGGCCTTGGGGCTATTAGATACAGCCCTATATCGGGAAAGCGAAATTGCGCTCGAACCCGGCATGAAACTCATGCTCTACACCGACGGATTATACGAAGCCAGCAATGCGCAGGGAGAAGAAATGGGGGTACAACGCATCATGAGCTTCCTGCAACACCGCATGCCGCAGAACATCAAAGAGATGATAGATATATCCCTTGCCGGTATGCACCAGTTTACCGGCTCTACCAAACAAGATGACGATATATGCCTCTTGGGTATGGAATTTATAGAAGAAGCGGCAGAAATGAATACGGAAACGCAAAATCCGTAAAAAAAGCTGTTTTTTTGCAGTAAAACCCAAAAAAAAGATTGCAATCACGCGGGATTCAGGATAGTCTAAGAACAGTTACATAAAATCTCTTTACTAAGATTACAACATATGGAAGACAGCAAACAGGGGGGCGATACGCCCTTTGACCTTACCGAGCTGACCGGTTTCCGGTTTGGACCCGCTTGGGCTAAACCGGGGGCTGATACTGCATCTACTCTACCGACTATGCACACCTTTGAACGAGGCGAACGCCGCAGTGGTTCCAAACGTGGGGCATTTGACCGCGAGCCTCGCTTCAGCACCCCCGATGGTGCGCAAAACGCTAAACGCCCATTCCGCAAAGACGGAGGACGCCGCCCCGAGCGTGGCAACCGAGATGCCCGCACAGAGCGCCCCAAGCGCGAGCTGCCCGCCCCGGCAGAAGGCTACCGTGTAGAGCTGCGTCCCACCAACGGCATTTTAGAAATCTTCAGCAAAGAGATTCAAAAACAGAAGCGCGCCCTCTCCCTCTTGGATTTATCGCGCATCGTCATGGCGGGCAAAGATCGCTATGATTTGGTGTTCATGAAATTGGAGAACGGCAATATGCTCATCCACTCCACCAAGGAAGACGGTGCATGCTGGCTGACAGAGGCAGAAGCCATCTCTTACATGTGGAACGCCCCGTGGTTTGCCGAGCTTTATACCGAAGAAGAGGTGGAAACCGAAGCCCCCAAAGGCAATTTTACCGCTATTGCCGTGTGCCAACTGGGCGGAGAAATTGTAGGGCCCGTCAACTGGCACGGCTACCAAGCCGCCCTCATGAACCTCTACCGCTCTAAATATGCCAATATGGCGCTCGATGCATTCAAAAACCGCATCACCTTAGACAAAACCGAGGAAACCATTGCCACTTGGCTGAGCAGCGCCGGCAAAAAGAAAGTGTGGAAACCCACCCGAGAAGGAGCCGAAGAAATCCTGTTGGAAGACACCAAAGCAGTGGAAGCGGACTTTGTTGCCAACCATTACAACACCGTATATGAGACGGTAGATAAAGTATTTATCAACGGTGCTACCCCCCGCAAGAAACTTTCCCCCGGTATAGCAGCCCACCAAGCCACCTTGTCGGACCGCACACGCCGCTCTCCGCAAATGCTTATCCCCAACCTTTGCCATGGGTTAGCCCGCCACCACATGCCCATTTATAAGTGGCAAGGCAACCACTACACCGGCCCGAGCCGCGTACGCAGTATACCCGAGGACACCGTATTGGCAGACCGCATGATGGCCATTGTAAACTGGAGCAAAGAGAACTCCGGCAAAAAGGTGGAGGCCATGTTTGCAGAGCTCTCCGGGGTACCTGCCGGTACGGATGAAGAAAGCAAAAAGGCGGCATCCGATGCCTATGCTCCTTTTGCCGCAGACATGATTTGGTTGTTGGAGCAGGGATTTATTGTCGTAACGAGCGACAACTCCATTTGGTACCCCAAGGGAGAAGCTGCCCCTACCCCCGCCAAACCGGAGCCCCGCAAACGCCACAACAAGCGTAAAGCTACGGCAAAAAAGACGCAGGACGAAGCCCCGAAGCCGGAGGCATAAATAAAAATAGCTCATCCGGTTTAACGTACCAATTTAAAGCCCGGTTTCTTATACGAAACCGGGCTTATTCTTTGCTTAAAACGCATCACATGAAGCCGCAATTCTTGTGTATAATCACTTGCCCGCAGAGCCCCGGTATGGTACAATACCTGCATGGTAACGCAAGCAAGAATCAGTAAAACTCCGGTTGTACGGGAATTGGCAGCCCTCATGCAAGAGCATGGGGTAACACGTTGCGTGTTATGCCCCGGCAGCCGCAATGCGCCGCTCTGTGCCACATTCTGTGCATTACCGCTGTTCGAATGCCGCTATGTTACGGACGAGCGAAGTGCCGGCTTTGCGGCATTAGGTTGGGCAGCACAGGCACAAGCACCTGTTGCAGTGTGCGTTACCTCGGGCTCTGCCGTGCTCAACCTACACCCTGCCGTGGCAGAAGCATACTACCGCCATATCCCTCTATTGGTACTCTCTGCAGACAGACCGGCGGCTTGGATAGGCCAACAAGATGGGCAAACATTACCCCAACCCGGCGTATTCGGGGCACTGGTACGCGCAAGTGTCGACCTACCGATTGAAGATACAAACGGCTGGCGCACCAACCGCTTGCTCAACGAAGCCTTGCTGGAGCTCAACCACCGAAACGGCGGCCCGGTGCACATCAATATTCCGCTGGCAGAGCCCCTGTTTGCAACCGATGACACACCTTTAGCACGCCCGCGCATTATCCGCAGAACCGAACTCGCGCGCATGAGTGCACAAGATGAACAGGAACTGCTGGAAATAGTTGCGGCACTACCCAAACGCCTCATTTTGCTTGGACAACTGGCAACTCAACCGTATTTTCCGCCGGAATTGACGCAAGACCACGCCTTCGCCATTGTGGGAGAACACCTGTGTAACTACCCCCGGGCAGATTGTACGCGCCCGGATACCTTGGTAGGCAGAGATGCCGATTACCCGGATATTCCACCCCCGGATTTGCTGATTACCATGGGGGGCGGCATCATCTCCAAACGCCTGAAACACATGTTGCGCAATAACCCGCCCGCAGAGCACTGGCACATCAGCCCCGATGGCGAAGTTTGCGATACATTCTGCTGCCTCACTCGCGTTATAGAAGGAGACTATGCCGAATTAACCGAGTTATTGGCTGCCTTTGCCGAAGATGGTGACGAATCATACCGCAAATTGTGGCAGACGGAGCCGGCTGCGTTCTCCGGCGGTTACTGCGGCATGACCCTGGTAGGAGAGCTGATGCGCGCCATGCCCACGCCAAGTGTTTTACACTTAGGCAATAGCTCTGCCGTGCGCTACGCTCAGCTTTTCCCGCTACAGCCCGGTATACAAATAGAATGTAATAGAGGAGTCAACGGCATAGAAGGCTCGCTCTCCACCGCTTTTGGTTATGCCTATGGCGATAAGCGACTCCAATTCATCGTTTGCGGGGATTTAAGCTTCTTTTACGATATGAACGCGCTTTGGATGCAAAACAGCCCCCCCGCCAACGTACGCATCCTCTTGTTAAACAACGGCGGCGGAGGCATTTTCAAAACCATCGGCACACCGAAATTGGATTGTGTGGAAGGCACCCACAACGCCACAGCCGAGGCGTGGGCAAAAGACCGCGGATTCCGCTATCTCTGCACCCACCCCACAACGGATTTAACCCCGATAATGGCCGAATTAACCGGGGAATCACCGTGCCCGATTCTGCTGGAAGCCTTTATTGACAGCAACGAAGATGCCCAAATCCTTAAACAATTTTACACGCTACACTAAAAACCATGACCAGAGAATGGACCCCCATCCGCGAGTATAAAGAAATACTCTTTGAACAATACAACGGCATTGCTCGTATCACCATCAACCGAGAGCGCTACCGCAACGCCTTTACCCCTTTAACCACAGCAGAAATGAGCGATGCTCTGCGCCTGTGCAGAGAAATGCAAAACATTGCCGTTGTGGTACTTACCGGCGCGGGCGATGTTGCTTTTTGTGCCGGCGGAGACATGAATGTAAAAGGCTACGGCGGCTACATGGATGAGCAAGGCATCCCCCGGCTCTCTGTGTTAGATGTACAAAAACAAATACGCTCTCTGCCCAAGCCGGTAATAGCTGCCGTTAACGGTTTTGCTATAGGAGGCGGGCATGTACTGCAGGTTGTTTGTGATTTATCTATCGCATCGGAGAATGCCGTATTCGGACAAACCGGACCGCGTGTCGGCAGCTTCGATGCGGGGTTTGGTTCTTCTTACATGGCACGCTGCATTGGGCAAAAGAAAACACGCGAAATATGGTTTCTGTGCCGCAAATACAACGCTGCCGAAGCCTTGGAAATGGGCTTGGTAAACAAAGTGGTTCCCTTAGCCCAATTGGAAGACGAATACGTTGCATGGGCAGAAGAAATGATGCAGCACTCTCCCATTGCTTTACGCATGATCAAAGCCGGCCTTAATGCAGAGCTGGATGGGCAGGCAGGCATCCAAGAATTAGCCGGGGATGCCACCATGCTCTTCTACATGTGCGATGAAGCACACGAGGGCTCCCGTGCGTTCTTGGAAAAACGCAAACCGGATTTCTCGCAATACCCCAAAATGCCCTAATGTCCGCTACAGATGCAGAACGACTCATGCACCTACCACCTCAGCTGAAATTGAGGTGGCAGCACCGTGTTTTGCATTTTCGCACACCTGCCGCCACATCTCGCGGCACCCTCAGTGCGCGTAGCACTTACACTATCGTGGCAAGCTTACCCGGCAGCATTGGCTATGGGGAATGCTGCACCATGCCCGGCTTGCTGCCGGAACCGCCGGAAACACAAATTGCCAACGCTTGCGCCTTGGTAGAACAGCAACACTCCGCAGAGCCATTGCGCGATGCGCCTTCGCCCATCAGATTCGGCATAGAAAGTGCCCTGTTGTCTGTTTTGGCACAGGGAAAACCACGGTGGGAAACCCCATTTACGCGCGGCGAAGTCGGCTTACCTATACACCGCTTGGTGTGGATGGCAGATACCGCCACCATGTACCGCAGCATGCAAGAGGGAATTGAACAAGGCTTTACCTGCCTTAAACTCAAAGTCGGTGCTTTACCCTTTGAGCAAGAAACAGCCCTTTTGAAGCAGGCCCGCAACGCGTTTCCGCACGCAGAAATTCGGGTAGATGCCAACGGTGCTTTTAGCCCGAACGAAGCTGCGGACAAGTTGCAACAGTTGGCAACCATAGGGGTAAACAGCATCGAGCAGCCTATAGCCCCGGGGAATCCGGCAGCAATGCAACAGCTTTGCCGCACCTCCCCCCTGCCCATAGCATTGGACGAAGAGCTGATTGCGCACGCCTCTACCCCGCATGCCCGCCGGCTCTTACTGGAAACATTGGCCCCGGCAGCGATCGTCATTAAGCCCTCGTTACACGGCGGCCTACTTGCAGCCCGTCATTGGGCACAACTGGCAGACGAACTCGGCATAGCGTGGTGGATTAACTCTGCGCTGGAAAGCAGCATCGGCCACACAGCCCTGGCAGAATGGTGCGGGCAATATGCCCCCGGCACCTTACATGGGCTCGGCACCGGAAAACTCTTTACGGATGATGCACCCGCCAACATCCGCCTGCAAAACAACCGCCTGTATTACGCCTCAGCCTCTCGCACAGACTCATGAAATTGCGTGCGTTCACCCTACTCTGTCTATTCGCCTTTTTGCTCACCCTGCACCCGGCAGCAACAACCCAATACATGATAGGCAGAATCTGCGCCCCCTCTCCATGGGGGGAATATGCTATTGTAACAGCAAGCATCCTGCTATACGCAGGGCTGATTTACTTGTATTTACAGTTATTTTGCCGCTTTCAATACAAACTGACGCAGATAGTGCAGCAAAAATACCCGGAGGCAACCCGCAATGCACCCAAACCAAGCATGCCGAAAA
The DNA here is from genome assembly GCA_015062015.1 of Akkermansiaceae bacterium. Taxonomy (GTDB): domain Bacteria; phylum Verrucomicrobiota; class Verrucomicrobiia; order Verrucomicrobiales; family Akkermansiaceae; genus Akkermansia. Next base: position 16,527 of record SUVM01000004.1, read on the forward strand.
AAGCTACGCTTTGTTATATCTGCATCATCGTGTTGATGTTCATTTCTGTGTTTGGTTTTATTCGCACAAAAAACGATTTATTGAGAGAAGCCATTCAACAAAACTGGCAACACACCGCCAACATGTGCATGGCATGCGGCATTACCCATGAAAACATTTACGATATAACCACCGCTACACGCATGCCAATGGAACAGCGCGCCAAGATGCTGCGCCACATGCTGCAACAAACCGATATAGAAGCCAACAAACCCTACTTAACTACCATCTACATGGCATGCAGCAAAACCCCTGCATCCCGTGCACTGCTGCCCGTGTTCGAAGAGTTCGGCATCCCGGGTCAATTAAACCACATATCCGGGGCAAACATCAAAACACCCAATAAGGACGGTGCCGCCATCAGAGGCCAGCTGCAGATGTAGCTCAACGGCTGAGCATATTTATCTCGCAAAACACTCAACACATGCACGGCAGCACAACCAATACATACGGCACAGTAAAACTCGTGCTCGTAGTCAACCGCATCGTGCGCCAAAATGGAATATAAACTCGTTACAAACACTAAAGCAAGCCCCAGCGATAATGCCCCGCCGGGAATATGCGGATAGCGCGTTTTCTCTGCCCGTATCACATTAAACAGGAAAAACAACGCTATCAGGCACCACAAGTGCTTGTTAAACAACATATGCAGCGGCGAAAACCGAAAACCGTAATAATACGCCGGCACCGCGCAAGCAAAAACAAACGCCGCAGATACCAGCAACTCCTTTATAAACGGAATCCGCTTCAGCAAGGGCATGTGTGCCGCTAATGCAAACACCAGGGGTATCGCAAAAAAAGCTATCAAAAACTTACCCACGCAAAACAACAGGAGCCACATCGTGGCTAATAAAGCACAAAACGATACCAATAACAACAAAAAGGCATGCCCTCTATAATACTCCGCATAAGCTGTCTCCCGGCCGGACAACGAACGCAGCACACGCGTTGTGAGCGTATACACCCACGTCATCGCAAACAGCAACATGAGCGGACCGAACGTCAGCAGCGGTATCCGGAATAAAGCCGCTATCAATACACCCCAACTTAACGCCACTAACGAAACATCCACCCCCCACAGTGCAAACAGCATCCACCATGGTTGTATGATTCGTTCTGAAGTCGTTGTCACTTTCCACAGTCTGCACCTAACCAACCTATTTTTCAAGTCTTCAACCTGTCATGTTTACGCCGAATCAGCGTGCTGACATATTGGCACTCGGAAGTCACGAATTCTGCTTGCCATACCTCTTATCAATAAGATATAATACCGCGCATGGAATGGAACAATAAATTCATGACACTGCTGTACAACACAGTAGAGCGTTATCATGAGCGTCCTAATACACCGGTGGAATCATTCTTTTTGCCGGAAGAAGCACAATTTTTGGTAGAAATAGGCTACACCCCGGCAGAGATGCATGCCTATGTACAGGAATACGCCACCTGCGGGGATCCCTCCCCAAGCACCATTTTATTGATTGCCGCCACGCGACGCAGCTTTTTTGTTACCTCCCAGCGTGGAATCTCCGGCAACGCCAAACCCTTAACAGAGGAAGATTTGCCGGATGAAAACGATGATTACCAAGGCATACCGTATCTGCCGAGAATGATACGCAAAGCGGAAGCCAAATTGCACGGAACGCTGGGAGACGGTCTTATGTATTTTTGTGCAAAAGACCGAGAGTTTTTAAGAAACCACGGCAACATTCACCCGGCAGACTTTTTGCATTTGACTTGGGCCGCTCACGGAGATAAGCAAAAAATGATTACCACCGTCATCAACGCCATGCGACAAATGCAGGCAGAATCCCCGCAAAAGAAAATACGGCACATGCCCGATGCCGTGCAAAGTGAACTCCAATTAGACTGATTGCGCGCCTATGCCTGCCCACCCTCAATCGCAGATTCCGACGACACCGCACGTTACAACAGAGCCGCAGCGCCTGGCGTTGGAGCAAATGTCGGAGCAGCTGATTACAAAACTCAACAAAATGGTTGAGGAGCAAGAGAAACGAGCCCGGGAGTTTGCACAGCACCGCCATTCTCTCTCCTCTCTGCCCACTGCCGCAACATTGCCCGAAAAACCGCAGCTCCCCACGCCCCCTGCCCCCCAAGTGCCTCCAATCTCTACTGCCACTTATACACAACCGGAGCTTATTGCCCAGCCGCAAACGCCGATACCACCTCTACCTACCCCGCAACAACGGACTCGCTATCAACAACCAACAGCAAAACAGAAACACCCGAAGACACGCAAAAATTCCGCACCTCAACAACAACAAGAAAGCGAAGGCATTAGTGCCGGCACCATCATCTTTGTTCTTGCTATCATCTTTGTACTACTCAAAGGCTGCTAATTTCAATTTTATTTCCTTATTCATTATGTTTAATAACAAATATATCATTCTTGCATTCAGCATAGGAGCCATGACGGCCACAAGCCTATTGACCTCTTGCTCTGAGGCAGAGAAAACACCTGCAAGCAGAACCGAAAAGGCGGTTAAGGTATTTCCAATACAGCAAACGGAAGTCGTAGACACGGCGGAATGGATGGGGTACCTGCGCGGCATAGAAGACACGGATCTTTACCCCCATGTATCCGGCACGTTAGAATACTACGCCGAAGGTATAACGGTAAAAGGACCGCGTAAAAATGCCGAAACGGGAGAAATAATACCCGGCGACATCATCTACAAAATAGACGCGAAGCCATTTGAGGCAGAGCTTGCTCGCGCACAGGCCAATCTGGCAGAAACAGAAGCAACCTTGCAACAGGCCAAAGCTAATAAACAAAAGCAGGAGGTAGACGTAAAGCGCTATCAGGAAAGTGTTAAAACAGGTGCTATTTCCAGCAAAATGCTAGACGACGCCGAATACACTCTGGCAAGCACAGAGGCGCAGATTAAATCCCTGCAAGCGGAAATTCTGCGCCAGCAAGCTGCGGTTAAAATTGCAGAAATCAACTTAGGCTACACCGCCGTGCGTGCCCCATACGACGGCCGCGTCGGCACCTCCCTCGTTTCTAAAGGCGAGTTGGTGGGGCCCACCAAAAAATTAGGCAACATCATTTCCATCGGTCATGTCGGCAACGACATCCCCACCGAAAACGCAAGCGATACCAAACCGCTTCTGCGGGTAGAATTTGCCATTAACAGTGATGCGCTTACAGAGGATTTTCGTATATTCGGCAACGTTCAATCCGACAAGCAGGATCCGAAGTTAGCCAAACTCAACACCTACTTTACCCTCATATTGGAAGACGGCACGGAGTACCCGATTAAAGGCACCTTGGTTTCCATGGATAGCCGCATCGACGACACCGGGCTTATCAACATCATCGGGCATATAGAAAACGACGGTCGCTTACGCGGGGGCATGAAGGCAAATGTAAAAGTAAATCTGGAGCGCACCCGCCGCCAGGCTTTGTTGGTACCGCCGGATGCCATTCGCAGCATCATGCGTAATAAGTTCATCGTCTTTGTAGACAAAGACAACATACCCCATTCCATACCCGTTAGCATCCAAGGCGAATACGAGGTAGAGGTAAAAGAAGCATCCGGCACCACCACGCGGCAAAAAATGGTGGCCATAGGAGACTACCCCGGACGCCCCCTGCTCGAAGAGTTCAAAAAATATAATCTCAAAACCCCGGCGGAGGTAAAAGTCATAGCCGATGCCGATGGCGGTGCCATTGCCATGAACATATCGTCCGCAAACTCCCGATTAGACGCCCGCCGCCAAGAAGCGAAAAAAGCATACGATGAACAGCAGGGCAGCATTTGGAGCAGCATATGCGTTGCCGTTGGCTTGGAAGACGAAGTACCGCATCCGGATAGCATCAAACCCACAGCCATCGCCACGCAGGATTTCTCCTTTACACCGCAAGCTGCCCCCGCTGCTGCAAAAAAGGCACAGGAAATCAACAAAGATGCTCAGCCGACCATGCCACCCATACCGGTGAAAACCGCTAAACTACTGCAACAGGATGTGAATGTGAACGTAGATTGGTACGGCATTGTACGCGGCAAGGAAGAAGCACAAATTCGCCCGCAAATCAATGGGTTCCTGATAGAACAAAACTTCCGCGACGGTACCATAGTAGAAGCCGGGCACCTGCTCTACCGCATAGACCCCGCCCCCTACGATGCTGCACTTGAGCAGGCGCAAGCCAATTTAGAATCTGCCAAAGCCCACCTCGATGCAGCCAAAGTGGATTACGATAAAGCCTGCAAAGACCTGGAGCGTTACACCAACGCCAACAAACAAACGCCGGGCTCTGTCAGAGAAAAGGATATTGCCGATGCCGAGTGCACTATCCTCACTACCTCTGCGGCCATTAAACAAGCCGAGGCCACGGTGCAACAAATGGAAGCAGCCCTCAAAACTGCCCAGATTAATAAGGAATACACGGAAATCAGAGCCCCGTTCAAAGGACGCGTCGGCATCAGCAAAGCCTCTATCGGCGACTTGGTGTCTCAGGCAGACACGCATCCGCTGGTCACCCTTTCCTCTACGGATGACATGCGTGTAGACTTTCAGGTTAGCGGCAAAGATGCCCTCAAAATCACCGGACAGATTGCCGAGCAGACGAATCAGGATACCTTGGTGTTCGACGTTATTCTGGAAGACGGCACCACCTATCCGGGCAAAGTAGTCTCGGCAGACAACGTGGTAAAGAAATCCACCGGCACCTTCGGTATTGTTGCTAACATCGAAAATACAGACGGAGCCCTGCGCAGCGGCATGCCGGTAACGGTACGCGGCAAGCTGCAGCAAGAGAAAGGTGCCTTCTTAGTACCGGCGCGTGCGCCGCTTAGCGGAGCACAAGATTTGGTGATTCTCGTCGGGCCGGATGGTGCCCCCACCCCGCTCCCCATCCAAAAGGGAGCCATCGTCACAATCCCGGTAGAAACAGAGGTGGATGGTAAAAAAGTCATGCTGGAGCAACCGATGCAGATTATCCGCATCAACCCGAATATGCTCACCCAAATGGGATTCCAAGACACGGCAAATATTCAGGTAGTAGTAGAAGGCTCTACCATGGCAGCCATGGCTATGGAAGCTAACATGAAAGCGAACTCCAGAGCCAACAAACTCGCACCCTCGCCGTTTATCTACACCAAACCCAAAACGGTTGAGCCATCTGTCACAGCAGAAAAAGCCAATACATCTTCTCACAAAAAATTCTGATTTACTCTAAACCGCTATGTCTCCTTTTTTCATCAAGCACCCGATCATTGCCGGTGTCATTTCTATAGTGACAACCATGCTGGGTATTATTTGTATGATGGGGTTGCCGATTTCTCAATACCCGGATATTGCCCCCGTTACCATCCAGCTGAGTGCCACCTACCCCGGTGCCAACGCTCAGGAAGTGGCAGATTCCGTAGCCACCCCCATCGAATTGCAGCTTTCCGGCATGCAGGGGTTGGACTACATCAGCTCCACTTCCTCCAACAACGGCAGCTGCTCCATTAACGTTATTTTCGAGCCCGGAACCGATGCCAACACGGACCAACAGCTCACCTACATGAAATACAGTCAGGCAACCTCTCAGTTGCCCAACTCTGTTGCTCAAATGGGTATCACCATCAAGCAATCCTCCGGGTTGCCCATGGTGCTTTATGCTATTGATTCTCCGCAGGGCTTCTTTAAGCCCATAGACCTCACCGGCTACGCCTACCTCAACTTGGTAGACCCCATTAAACGCGTTAAAGGTGTAGGCGACTGTATGGTATTCGGCGGCCGATATGCTATCCGCATTTGGCTGGACTCGGAAAAAATGGCACAAAAGAACATTTCTGTCACCCAGGTGTATAATGCCGTAAGTGCACAAAATGCCATTAACCCGGGTGGTGCTGTCGGTGCAGAACCCATGCCCGACGGGCAAGAGTTCACCTACACCATACGCAATAAAGGGCGTATGGAAAGCACAGAAGAGTTTGAGCGCATCATCGTATACCAAGACGATACGCAATCCGTACGTCTTAAAGACATTGCCACCATCGAGTTAGGCTCTCAGAGCTACTCTTTGGCAGGCCGCATCGGCCAGTCCGTAACAGGAGAAAGCCGCCCCGGCACCGTTTTGGCAATCTACCAAGCAGCAGATGCCAATGCTCTTGAAACAGTGGCCAACCTCAAAAAACTCTTTGCAGAGAAAGAAGCCGTCATGCCGGAGGGTATGCGCGGGTTCATCGCCTTGGATACCACCACCACCGTGCAAGACTCTATCAACGAAATCATCCACACGCTGTTTGAGGCGCTGGTACTGGTGGCCTTCGTTGTATTCCTGTTCCTGCAAGGCTGGCGTGCTACGCTCATTCCGCTTATTGCCGTACCGGTATCTTTGGTAACAACCTTCTGTTTCTTCCCGATATTGGGTTTCTCGCTCAACACCATCTGTTTGTTGGGTATGGTATTGGCCATCGGTTTGGTGGTGGACGACGCCATCGTGGTGGTGGAAGCCGTAGAATCGCACATGGAAAACGGCATGAACCCGAGGGAAGCCACCTTCGCAGCCATGAAGGAGGTGAGCGGCCCGGTTATCGCCATTGCTCTTGTGCTGGCAGCCGTATTCCTGCCCTCTGTGCTCTTACCCGGCATCACCGGCACCCTCTTCCAGCAATTTGCCGTAACCATTGCTATATCCATGCTTATTTCGGCATTCAATGCCTTGACACTTTCTCCGGCACTGTCTGCCCTTTTGCTCAAACCGAAGAAGGAGCACAAATCCTTCCTTACCCCGTTCTACAACGGCTTCAACAAAGTATATGATAAGATGGCAGCCGGCTTTGCCGCATGCTGCGGTGTGCTTTGCCGCAAGTTGTACATCTCTATAGCGGCACTGGCAGGGCTTACCGTGCTCATTATCCCCGCTGCTAAACAGGTACCCGGCGGGTTCCTGCCTGCAGAAGACCAAGGCTACCTCTTGAGCGGCATCATCATGAAACCCGGTGTATCTTTACAACGCCTTGTAGAGCAAAGCCCCAAAATAGAAAAAGCACTACTTGCCGACCCTGCCGTAGAAAACGTGGTCTCCGTAGTGGGTATGAACATGATGATTGGTGTGCAAACCACCAACGCCGTCACCTACTTCATTAAACTCAAAGACTTTGCAGACCGCCCCGCAATGAAAAACGGAGAAACACCCACTGCAGACGACATCCAAAAACGCCTGACGGCAGCCTTGGGTGCCAGCGGAGGAGATGGTGTCACCTTCGTTGCATGCCCGCCTGCTATCCCCGGCGTCGGTACGGGTAACGACATCTCATTTGTACTGGAAGATTTGGAAGGCCAGGGTGTAGCCGCACTTTACACGCAGGTTAAGAAGCTGGAAGCAGCTCTGAACGCACACCCGGCTATCGGCAGTGCCTCCGACATGATGCTGCCGGCTGTGCCGCAAAAAAGCATCGCCATCGACAAAGAGAAATGCTTGGCACAAGGCGTAGATTATTCGGAAGCCAACAGCTTATTGCAATGCTTCAACGGCTCCCGCTTCGTTAACTATTATACGGAGTTCGGCCAGCAATGGCAGGTCTACCTTCAGGCAGACGGCGATCACCGCGTCAATACGGATAAAATCGCCAACTTCTATATCTCCAACAAAAAAGGCGAAAAAGTGCCGCTGGATACCCTCGTCACCATTGGCGACATCGCCGATACGGAGTTCGTGCTGCACAACAGTAACTACAATGCCGGCAAAATTTCCGTAAAACCGGCAGATGGTTATTCCTCTGCACAGGCTATGGAGGCCATAGAGGAAGTATTCTCCCAGTCCATGGATACCACTAAATTTGCCATGGAATATGTGGATATGAGCTTCCAGGAGAAAAAAGTGCAAGACGGTCTGGGATTGGGAGCCATCTTCACCTTATCGGGCGTGTTTGCCTTCCTCATTATGGCGGCATTGTACGAAAAATGGACACTGCCGATAGCCATTTTCCTCTCCGTACCGATTGCGGTACTGGGGGCCTTTACCGGTTTGATGCTCTTTGGGATGACACTGGACATTTACGCCCAGATTGGCTTGGTCATGTTGGTAGGTTTGGCCGCCAAGAACGCCATTCTCATCGTAGAGTTTGCCGTACTGCAAATGGAAAAAGGGATGGACTTGATAGATGCAGCCGTAAGTGCCGCACGCATGCGTTTACGCCCCATTCTCATGACATCCTTTGCCTTTATTCTGGGCTGTGTACCGTTGTTAACGGCAGAGGGCTCCGGAGCATTGGCTCGCAACGCCATCGGCGTTGTCGTAGTAATTGGTATGAGCGTTGCAACGCTGGTGGGTGTCTTCTTTATTCCCTGCTCCTTTGTGTTCGTGATGAAACTCTTCCGCAGTAAAATCACGAAGGCTCATCATGGCGCAGACCCGGACGAAGCAAGTGCCTACGCCAAGCTCGAGGCTCAGGAAAAATAATTAACCTCCCCGATTTTACAAAATCCGCACGGCTTCAGCGTCTACCCAACGGGGGCGTTGAAGCCGTTTCTCTTACCCCTGACACACACAAGGGCTTGACGCGTAGGCGGGCATGTGGTACACTGCGGTATCGGTTATCTAGCGATGAATGATCAATTATACATCTACGACTGCCTCACCGGCAAACTCCGTGTTTCAAATGGTGATTTCATGGCCATAGGTGCAGGTAAACAAAACACCTTCCGCATTAAAACAGAGGCAGAAAGTGCCGGTGTCTTTGCTCAACGCAATGGGGTATGCCGCTTCTTCCCGCATAACAAACACTATACATACTCCATTAATTCCAAACAGGTTTCTACGCCTACACTCATCAAACCGGAGAACTTTTACCTGCTGGTGCTCAGCGGCGGGCTCATTATCGCGTGGTTTGGCAGCGACGACTCCCGCCCCGATTTCGGCAACTTTGACCCCAATTGCTGGTACATTTACACCCCGGAGACAGACCAATGGAGCGACGCCTTGGATTTAGAACTGGTGCTGAGCCGCAGCAAACAATCCCCGGGGGAATCGTTAGCAACTTTTGATGGTTTGGGGCACAATGCCTACCTGCTGTCCGACCTTCAACAAGTAGCAGATTTTTACCTCAACTCTACCGACTACAAAGATAAATTAAACAGCCCGGCAGATAACCCACGCAAAAACGGGTTCCGCTGCCCCTCTTGCCACGAACTCTTCAGCGCAGAGCAAGTGCTGGGCATTGCCGTACATCCGCAACTTCGCGGCGACATCTACTTGGGGGAAAATGCCATGCAACGCTTTACCCCTGCAAAATATAATGATAAAGGACAAGCCTTGGATGAAATGGGAGCACAATGCAGCGAGTTTGCCTGCCCGCACTGCCACCACAAGCTCCCCCCGTTTTTTGAGCAAACCACCCACCACCATATCACCATACTGGGTGCGCCGACAGCCGGCAAAGTATATTACCAAGCAGCCCTCATTCACCAGTTAGAGAGAGAGCTGCCCCGGGACTTCAACATCCCGTTCCGAGATGCAACCCCGGAAAGCAATACCGCGCTCAACAACATGCGTATTCGCACCTTTTATTCCTCCACGCCGGAGGAATTCCGCGAAGGCCGAGACATGATGCACCATGCCTTACGCCGTAAAGTATGGCGTAACAACGTCTTTGAGCTTGTACCCCGCCCCTTTATCTACAACCTCACCAAAGAAAGCAGCGCACACTCCCTGATTTTTTACAACACCGGAAACCGCGAATCCGCTCAGCCCGTTTTACCGCAAATCCGCAAAGGAGAAGCGGATGCCATCTTCTATCTGTATGACCCGACACTGGAGCCGGCATTCCGAGAAGTGATTCGAGATTTTGCCACCATCCCGCAACAAGCCCCTTGCTCAAACACCGTTTGCAGCCAATCTCAATTATTATCCGTGGCAGAGATGCACATCCGCACTGCTCTTAACGTGCCGCCGGGAGAAAAAATCAACATCCCCATTTCCGTTATCGTTACCAAGTGCGACATTTGGAAACAGCTACTGGGGCCGGAGCCCCTGCTCCCCATTGTGCGCAACGGGCGCCTCAAACCGCAAAATCTCTTGCGTAACTCATTGCGTATAAGAGACCTCCTTTTTCATTTGGCCCCGGAGGTATGCTCTCAGGCAGAATCGCTCTCCACGCGCGTTAACTACTTTGCGGTTTCCTCCTTCGGTAACCCGCCGGAAGAGTTTAGCGACGAGCTCACCGGCGAGACCTATATAGCCCCGGCAGGCGGTAGGCTTTCCCCGTTCCATGTAACAGACCCGGTGCTGTGGTTCCTGTACAATACGGATATGGGCATGTTCCCCGAAAACTAAACCATACTCGCCGTACGCTGCAATGTCTTACCAACTTATCCACGCCAAACAAAAGAGCGAAGCCTCCGATACCACCCCCCCGGAGCTTTGCGACATTGCATGCAGTACCACAATCCCGGCTTCTCTTAAGGAGGCTCTGGCCCAGCTTAGCCACAAGCTATACTGCAACTACACACATACCCAAGGCTGCATATACAGCTACCGCATCTTAACCTGCGATGCCACCCCCTACCACATACTCACTGCTGCAACCCGGCAGCCGGCGCATTCGGCATACAATTATATTTGCCACCATACGGTTTTAACGGAAGACGAGGTAATAACGCTCAGGCGCAATAGTGCACGGCCCACCCCTGCCGGTATCATCTGTGCGCTGCAAAGCTCGGGCCATTGGTACACGCAGCAAACCACCTTGCCGCCACAAGCAGATAAAGAGCCCATGCTGTCGGCCTCTCAATTACCGGATGCCCGCACACAACCCACATGGAAAGAACTTACAGGCCACAAGCGTAATGCGGCTGTGTTGCTTACCCCACCATACACAAGTGCAACGCTGGTATGCTGTCCGCCGCGCATCACAGAGCAAGAGCGGCTTTTACTGTTGCACGAGGCTACATGGCTTATGCCCACCCGGGGATGGGGCAAAACCTTCTGCACGGAATGCACCGATAAAACGGCAGATTTTCATGTAACGGAAATCATGCTGACCACCACCCGGTCTGAACAGGCTGCAGCCATAGCCCATACACAACGCATACCGATGCTACAGCTTTACCATGGGTTAAACCTACACTTGCAGGATGATGCCAACGGGTTAAGTACCGTTGCTCATCCCCTTGCGGCAAACCCGCAACCGCAAGTTACCCCCCAAGCTTACCCCACGGCAGAACACGGCACTAACATTTATAAATACACGGAAGCCCCGGATCACGAATGCTTCTTTATACCTCCGCCTAAGCATAAAAAATGGCGTTCTTTCAAATATATCGGCATTTTGTTCGGGGTAACAACTGCTGTATACATCGTGGTATGCCATTATGCCGACTTCTTTTCGCCACAACCGGAGGCTCCACAAGCCCCCGCTGTTACGGCAACCGCTAACCAAGCAATTCAACAATTCCGAGACATTCTTCGCCGACAAGATTCTACAGATGACGCACTCAACAAACTGCATGCCCGCTTGCGAGATTCTGATGCCGCACCCTATGCAAGAAACCTGGCAGATTGCATTCGAATTTTAACCACGGATATCAACAAAACCCACGGGCACCCCGAAAATCTGCTTTTCTTGGCAGAACAGGCCAAAGCCATGCACATACCCGTTGCGGATATTGCAAACTATTACCTCTTACGGGTGATTAAAGATTACCCGGTAGAAGAATGGGTGGCACACAACACCACCGCACCTGCAAACGCTGCATGGGCACGCTTCTTTAATACCTACCCCAACATGGTGAAAGAGTGGCAAACCCATGCAGATTACCATGCTCACATAGAGCCGCTTATCCGTAGGCATCTCCCATAAATTCTCTCCCACTTCCTGCGCAGATGGCTACCAAAAAAACGCAACACCGAGATCGGGAACTACGGCGCCTGGCACTTGCAGAACGTTGGGATGATGTGAAAGTGCTCCTGATGGCGCGGCTGGATAAAAATCCGGAAGACACCGCAGCCAAGGCAGAATTGCAGCGCTTGGTAGAGGGGCGCCCCTTGCGTATAACCCTCTCTGCGGCAGAACGCCTTGCTGCAGATGCAGATGATGCAGAACAGGCTTTGTCTCTTCTGCAACGCATACACCCGGTCGATTCTCTTAAAAACCTGCCTAGGCAAGAGTTAAAGCAACTGCTGCAACAAATTGGGCCAAAAGAGGCTATCATCTCAAAAGCAAAGCGCACTTGCTCTGCCGCACAGCAAGCTTATGTTGCGGAAATCAAAAAACGCCTTCGCAAGTTTTCTTCTGCATACACCCGCAAATTCATACGCCGCAGTGCCCTTGTTATGCTGTGTATCGGCACCATAATCGGGGCGCGCATGTACCTCAAACAACGTGCAGAACAGGCCGCTGCCGCGCTTACTGCCGCTATTCAACAAAAAAACCTCCACGAGCTGAAACGTGCCAAACAAGAGGCTGATACCAAAATCAACCGCTTCTTCTGCCCGGAAATTACAGAGGGCCTCGCGGCTGCACAGGATTGGGAAAACGCTATATTCATCGAATTTAAGAAGCTACGCGAAATTGTGGCAGAACTGGAAACAGGCAAACGCCACTACGCCGGACTGACCGCAAGCGAATTACAACAGATAGACAGGCGCGTACACCAACTCGTCATCGGTAAAGATGACTTGCTCCCCAAATGGCAAAAACTATACAAGCAGGAAACGCTGCGACTCGAAGCACTCAAAAAACAACTTGTATCTCAACTGGAAGCAAGCATGCCGCAACAACCGGTGTTTTGCGGCGAGCCCGATGCCGATGAAGCCGCCCTTACGCAATACATTCATGCCCTGCGCCTCAAAGAAACAGAAGCCCGCAAACTTATTACAGAATACGCCGCAGATACAAAACTCCTCCCCCCCATTCTACAGGCGCTGGCCTCTGCGCGGCAGATAAAAGAGGAAATCCAACAAATGCGTAAACTGCTTTCGGCATTGCCCACCTTCACACAATATGAAGATTATTACCGTAGCTGGCAACAATTTTGCCCGCAACAATACCCGGCCGCCATCCGCTTAGCCGCTGCAAAAAACACATTACCGCAGCCCGAAGATATCAAATACCATGTGCAGGACCCCACCGGCAACTACACGGCACAGCTCATTAAAGCCGCAGAGGCCTGCTTAGTGCACGGGCAAAGCTCATTTACAGCGGCATACCCCGCCACGCAAGAACAAATCCATATACCGCAAGATCTCTTCACAGCCCCCTCTTACCTATACAAAATATATATATTAAAGAAGCAAGACGGCACCACTTGGTACAGCACCATTGAACCCGTGGTAGACTCCAGCAATTTTATCATCTTTACACGCAGCAGCATAGACCCGCACTTCTCCCCGGAGCACAATAAGGCAGAGCTCCGGAATGACGGCAGCGTAACGCTCAGCTACACGGATTCCTCCCACCTGCTGCCTAAGCTCAACATACAAAAAGAAGATTTTTTTCTCAACGCCAATTTACCCCGGCTACTCACCGATACGCTCAATTTGCGCCAAGGCAGCCACCCGGCCTTAGCGCAGGCTTACATCTACCAATGCCTGATGCGGCTCATCGCCAAGCACCCGTACGAGCTGCTCAACGGCATCAAATTCTCGCCCACTCTGCGGCAACACGCAGCCTCGTTCAAAGCCTTGGTTCAAAAGCATAAAATCGAGCTCTACCCCGGCTGTTGGCTACACCAAACCGAGAAGATGCGGGCGGCAGAGCACGATTTTGCAGAGTGGTTCCGCAAGCGCAGAGGCCACGACTACCGAGCCGAAATGGCCCGCAACTTCTTGGCCACCTTTCATGTACAGGCTCAATATTGCGGTTTTGTAGGGGATAACGGGCACCCCGTATTTTGCCGCCCCATCCCCCCCGATTGCACGCTATGGTATGTAACGGCAGAAGGAATTACCGGCAGCCGGGAGCACAGTCTACCCGGGGTGCTACCTTATTCCCCGATTTTCTTGGAAAAACGCACCGCCCCATAAGCATGAAAATCGCTATTTTATCCGACGTGCACGACAACGTCAGCAATTTGCTGACTGCGCTGTATTACGCCGAAAAACAGCACTGCACGCACCTGCTGTATCTGGGCGATATAGCAGAGGTATCCACCCTGCGCGTCTTGCTCGACTCGTGGAACCACCCTGCGGATATCGTTTTCGGAAACAATGAATATGACCTGCGCGCTCACACGGAACTGGTGCAACAGTACCCGCTTGCCTGCCACCATGGAGATGAGGGGACGCTGTGCCTGCAAGGGCGCCGTATCTACATCTCCCATTACCCCCGCAATGCTTTTATAGCCGCAGATTGCGGGGACTACGATGCCGTCTTTTACGGCCATACCCATGTGGCAGAGCAAAGGCAACACAGGCAAACGCTGGTAGCCAACCCCGGAGAAGTAGGTGGCATACGCCGTTTACCCGGCTTTGGGGTGTATGATACGGCAATAAACGAAATGAGCATTCACCCCCTCTGAATACCGCTATGGACTACCAATGCTATACCTATTGCCCATCCGGTGCAGAGCGGCTCCCCTACCATATACTCGATGCGCAAGAGCAAATGCTCCCCCCGATAAAACGCTGGGCCAGGCTTCTGCTGCGGCAGGAATTAGCCGCACGCTTAGGAAAAGCCCCCCAAAAAATACAGTTCTTCCGCAACGAGCACGGCAAGCCGTTTGTGGAAGGGGTACACTTCAACATCAGCCATTCCGGCAACAAATTATGCATGGCTTTTCATACAAGCCCCATCGGGGTGGATATTCAGCAATGCCTCAAAAAAAACTCTATTTCCAAACTCGCGGCGCACATCATGTGCCCGCAACAACTGCAGCACTTTACCGACAACGGCTGCCGACCGCAAGAATTTTACACCTGTTGGTGCATAAGCGAAGCCCTGGTGAAATATTACGGCGAAAGCATCTGGAAAGCGCAAACATACCCCTTTATTCTGCACCACCATGGCATAGAATTTTTATTTGAACAAGCGCCTGACGTAGAACTATTCCGGCCGGCAGAGGGGTACTGCGGTGCGCTTGCATACAAACATACAGCTTGCCGACACCGCGTACAAGGGGTAGAATAACCCAACGCCTCATGTTCTCTCAAATACAAGAATTGGCACTGCACCACCAAATCAACTTCCTACTACTGGTAGGAAGCGGTCTTGCTGTCTTTTTGCTGTGCCTGCTCCCCGCCAAACACGCCAATGCAGTTACAGGCTTTGCGCCCGTTACGCCCACAGCGAAAACGCTTACGCTCTTCTACATAGCCCTTACAACACTCATTTATGCGTCTTCTATTGGGGTAACGTCCAAGCAAACCGGCACAGAGCCGGCTAACGGCTCCGACCAACTGTACATGATACTGCTGCCCTTACTGCTATATGCTCCGCTATTAGTAAGCTATGTACTGCACGCAGGCAAACATTTTACGCTCAACACATGCCACATTGGTGCCGTATTTGCAGCCCTGGGGGGAGTCTATGCATGCAGCTACATTTTAGATGCCTCCGGCATACTGTATCTGCTGCAATCCCTCACAGATTCACCCATAGAGCAACAAAGCATTACACTTCTTAAAACCAAACAGGTAGAAGAAGTATTGTATATTATCGTCGGTGCTGTCATTATTGCCCCGCTCGTGGAAGAAATCTTTTTCCGAGGATTCATCTTCCGCATCATTTGTCAAAATTCAGGCATGGCCGTTGCGGCAGCTGCATCGGGGTTGTTTTTCGGGGCTGTCCACGTTTCTCTTCTCCAAACATGCGCCTTAACATGTTTCGGTATCATCCAAGGTATTCTGTACCACAAAACTCAAAGCATTGTATACCCCATCATCATGCATGTTCTCTTTAACGGCATAGCTGTTACCTGCATCTATCTCTACTAAACTGCCACCCATGCCTTCCACGCTCAGAGATTTAGGCGAAAATGCCGTCTTAGAACGCATTTTAGCCACCCTTTGCCCTGCAGCCCCCATGCTAGTAGGCCCGGGAGACGATTGCGCCGTTGTAGCACGAGATGCCGCGTGGGATACGTTGCTCAAAACCGATGTAGTGGTAGAGGGCATCCACTTTACCCGGGATACCGCCCCGGAGCGCATCGGCCGCAAGGCTCTGGCGCGCGCCGTGTCCGACATCGCCGCCATGGGCGGCATACCGGAGCACGCACTCATCACCCTGCTGGTGCACCCCAACCGCTCTGTTGCTGCCGTAGAGGGCATTTACAAAGGCATTTCCGCACTGGCTGCACAATTCGGCATCTCCATTGCCGGCGGAGAAACCGCTGCCCTACCTTACGATGGGCTCGTCATCAATGTTGCGCTTACCGGCAGAGTAGAGGCCGGCGCAGCCGTACTGCGCTCCGGCGGCTCGCCGGGAGACCTCATATACGTCTCCGGGCCGCTGGGCGGGTCTTTCCCGTCCGAACACCACTTGGACTTTACCCCGCGCATTGAGCTTGCCAGAGCCATTCTGAGCGCAGGTATACGCCCGTCTGCCATGATGGACCTCTCCGACGGTGTGGCAGCGGACCTGCCTAGACTTGCCGCCGCATCTCGCTGCGGGTTCGAAATCACCCCTCACCTTGTGCCTTGCAACCCCGGCTGCACCGTCGAACAAGCCCTCTCCGACGGCGAAGATTACGAATTGCTCTTAACCCTCCCTGCGGAACAATCGCATCTGCTCTCTGCTTCAAACATTAAGCTTTTCCCCATCGGGGTGCTTACAGAGTCTCCGCAAAACCAACTCTCAGGAGGCTGGCAACACTTCTCGCATTAAGCATTCTTTTTCAATGCTTCCATTCTATCCCTTTCTAACTTTTTTGTCCCTGAATCCAATCGTTACAAAATAGTTAACTTTGCTATTTACAACAACTTACATCAAAATCAACATTTGTTCCACAAACCCACACCTCAACTCAAACACCTAAAATATAAATATAAAGTTTTGTTAAGTATCACGGCGTGTAATGTCAAAAAAAAATAAAGCTGTGGAACGCCCATGGAACAATAGAAACAGGGCGAGACGCTGCGAGCGTGAAAATAAAAAAACTTTTATTGAAGGAAAATTCGTGGCATATTTCCCCCCGCAACCTCACCGGGGGGGGGGGAGAAGAGATACCACCCCCAAGACAACGAAAAATTACAAGAAAGAGATACGAAGCACATGAACCAACAGGAAAAGGAAAAAAGCCTCTGGGCAGAGATTACGGAAGATCTGCGGCAGCATGGCAATGTGGCAGCGTACGGGTTCGAGACTTATATCTCACAGCTCACCCTCAAAAAAGACACCGGAACAAAGTTAGTGTTGGAATACCCGGCCGGGATGCTGGTGGAATGGGTGGAGTCTTATTATGCCGCAGACATCACATTGTCTGCCACACGAGTACTGAAAGCAGCTCGAGAGCTCGAGTTTGTAGCGGCATCGCAAGATATACCGCAACACACGGAAGAACCCGCCTTGGTAGCCCCCACAACCCCGGCTACCCCTGCCCTTGCCACGGAAAAAAAGAAGAAAAAGCGTAACAAGGCTCAAAACGCCCCCAGCTGCAACAGCGGGCTCAACGCAGATTTTACATTCGACAGCTTTGTGGTTGGCTCTAACAGCGAATTTGCCGTTGCCGCCGCACACGCCGTGGTAAACGCCCCAAGCAGCATGTACAACCCGCTCTTCATCCATGGTGCATCCGGTTTGGGTAAAACCCACTTGCTGCAAGCCATCGGCAATGCTGCGCGAGAAAAAGACGAAAACCTGCAAGTTCTTTACGTCACCAGCGAGGACTTTACCAACAACTATATCGATGCCATATCGCGCAAAGGCGATGCGTTGAGCAACTTCCGCCGCAAGTACCGCAAAGCGGATATCCTGCTCATTGACGACGTGCAATTCCTCTCCCAAAAAGACAAAACGCAGGAGGAATTCTTCCACACCTTCAATGCACTCTTTGCCAGCGGCAAACAAATTGTCTTGGCCTCCGATTGCCCTGCGGCAGAAATCTCTCGCTTAGATGATCGCCTCACCTCGCGATTTGAGCAAGGTCTTACCGTTGCCCTCAGCGTACCGGATTTGGAAACCCGCATCGCCATTTTGCGCAACAAACGCCGATTGTGGAAGGGCGACCTCATCTCCGATGAAGTTATCGAATACCTCGCCAAAAACATCACTCGCTCCGTGCGCCGCTTAGAGGGGGCCCTCATTCGCTTAGCTACCTTTGCCTCGTTCTCTCAAAAGAAACCCACGGTCATGGATGCCCGCATGCAGCTGCGCGATATGTTGCAGGAGGAAAAAAACATCTCCAGCGTCTCTATCTCCGATATCCAAAACTTAGTCGCCGCCGAGTTCAACATCAAAGTATCGGACCTCAATGGCCGCCGCCGCACCGCCAACATTGCTCATCCCCGCCAAATCGCCATGTTCCTGGCTCGCAAACATACCCAAATGTCGCTGCAAGACATCGGCGCAGCTTTCGGCGGACGCGACCACGGCACGGTTATCCATGCTGCCAAAACCATAGAAGATAAAATGACTCAGGATGTGCGACTTAAAGAAACCGTTACGCGCATCGCCACTCAATTTTCCTGATTTTTCGGCAAGCTCAAATCCTACTAACCCCAGAAAACCACTTTTTCCTATCAAAAAAGTGGTTTTTTGGCTTGACAAATTCTGCCGTATGATGTTATAACAAATAGCGACATATGTTGAAAATATCTACAAAAGGTCGCTATGCTCTCAGAATCATGCTGGATCTTGCCCATCACTGCAACGAAGGGCCGGTGTCTCTGCGAGCAGTTGCCGAACGGCAGAACATAACGCTCAAATACATGGAAAGCATTATGTCTCTGTTACTAAGAGAAGAGCTTGTAGTAAGCACAAGAGGCAAATCGGGCGGTTACCGCTTAACAAAAGCTCCCAAGGAGTATAACGTGTACGACATTTTACATGCGGCAGAGGGCAATTTGGCGCCCGTACAATGTCTGGCCACATCGCGCAACGATTGTCCATTACAAGACACCTGCCCCACACTCCCCCTATGGGAGGGGTTAGATAAAATTGTAAAATCGTACCTCAAGGAATTTACACTTGATAAGGTGGATGCCAAGGCCGTACTGGAACACCGTTGTGACAGGCCATAACCAACTCTGCTCTTAATGGCATTAACGGCGTACCAAGGTACGCCGTTTTTTTTGAAGGGGGGGAGGAAGAAAGAGAGAGGTTAATCTTTTTTGGGTTGGTCGGGTTTATCCTGCTCGGTTTCGGTAAGCTCTTTTTCGAACTCACGTTTGGCTTTGCGAAACTCGGCTAAACTACGAGCTAACCCGCGCGCAACCTCCGGCATGCGCTTGGCTCCGAAAACCAAAAGCACCAACACAAAAAGAATAAACCAATGAGACGGCGAACCAAGATTTGCTAATACCGGGGTCATGCCCGAATCATACCTCCGCCACGCATACAACGCAAGTAAAATCGTCCGCCGGCATATAAAAAGATACGGCAAAAAGAAAATCCGCCGGCAGAAAGAGCATGTAAGAAACGCTTTTTGTTTGCATAAATCGGGCATCAGTAGTAAAATCCTGCGCGTGAAGTTAACACAGCTCAGGTTATACGCAATCAAACTGGCATTATACGGCGGCGGCTTATTGTACTTAGCCGGCGACTTATTTTGGTGGCAAGGCCCCCTTTGGAGCACTCTGCACCAAGAATCCGAAGAAGCACAACAGCAAATCCGCAACACAGCCATAGAAGTTTACGGCGAAAAAATTTCGCACAACGGCCTGCAACGCTTCACGGCAGAGCAAGCCTGCATCTGCGGACAACAGCCCGCCAATATAACCAAACGCGCCCGTAACACCCTGATAACAGACCTCTTAATTCGGCTTAAAACCCGTTACAACGACTCCTCCGTACCGGACTTCGCCCAAGAGGCTACCGCCGCCGTTACCGAAGCAGAGAGCCGCGCTGCCTCGCCCGAGGCATTCGCGCAGCAACTGCAAACGCACGGCTACACCAAAAACACATTTACGCAAATGCTTGCCGTTATCATGCGCGAGCAATACTATTTGCAGGAAACCTTAAAACAGCACTACACCGTATCGGATACCGAGGCTGCCACCCTGGCCGCGTATTTGGCGGATCGCTTGGTAATGCCCACGCATCGCCATGTGCGCCACATCTTTTTAGCCACGGCCGACAAAGACACCAACACCATACAACAGCAGGCAGAGCAACTGTTAAAACAGCTGCAAGCCTGCGACTCGCCGGAGACGCTTACTGCCACATTTACAGAGCTGGCAGCCCAATACAGCCAAGACCCGAGAACCGCGCAAACCGGCGGCGACTTGGGGGATATTTATGTATACCCCACACCACCGCTGCCGGAGCTACACTTGTTCGGTCCGGAAGCCATACCGGCGCACCGGCCCGGCATTCTGCGCAGTCCGTGGGGTATTCACATCATCCTTGCCGGAGAAATAATCCCCCCACGCCCCTTAACACGAGAAGAATACGAGCCCAGCCTGCGCACAGCCATAGAGTCTTACAAACGAGCAGAAGCCTTAAACTCTTGGATTAAACTGAATACTGCAGAGGCTCATCAGAAAAACAAAATACGTTACCATGAGCAATAGCACCCTTTCCGTCCACAAAATCCTGCATGGGCTGCAGGGCAACCTCACCGTCCCGGGAGACAAAAGCATCTCTCACCGCGTGGCGATTCTCGGGGCATTGGCCCATGGCTCTATGCAGGTAACAAACTATCTGTGCAGTGAAGATTGCCTCAACACCCTCCGCGCTATGCAACAGCTCGGCGCGCAGGTTATCCCGGGAGATGCGCCCCAAAACTTCACCATAGTCGGCACAGCCATGCAGCCCCATGCCCCGGCGCATGATATAGATTGCGGCAACTCCGGCACGGGGATGCGGCTGATGGCGGGCGTGCTGGCAGCCCTGCCCTTTGCCTCCCGAATGTACGGCGATGCCTCGCTGAGCAAACGCCCCATGCAACGCATCATCGCCCCCTTACAAGCCATGGGGGCGCGCATCGAAGCCCAAGGTGCTAAAGAAGGCTGCGCCCCGTTACAAATTGACGGCAAAAGGCTTTCCCCCATCACTTACACCCTCCCCATGGCCAGCGCGCAGGTAAAAAGTGCCGTATTACTTGCCGGCATGCTTACCGGCGGCACCACAACCGTGCACCAACCGGCCATTACCCGAGATCATACCGAGCGACTCTTCGAGCATTTTGGCATTCCTGCCACCATCTCCGACAACGGCCTCAGCATTTCCGTTACCGGGCCTGTAACTATAACGGCTAAAAACATTACCGTACCGGCAGACATATCCTCCGCCGCGTTCTGGATGGTGGCAGCAGCCATAGTCCCCGGCAGCAAATTATGCCTTCGGGGTGTTGGCCTTAACCCCACACGCAACGCAATTCTGCGCGTACTGCAACGCATGGGGGCTCATATAGACATTACCCCCACCTGTACTGTCGGAGAGCCCTATGGCGACATCACCGTGCGCTATTCTCCGCACCTCAAAGGCACAGAAATACTTGCAGACGAAGTACCGAACCTGATAGACGAAATCCCCATTCTTGCCGTAGCCGCCGCTTTTGCCCAAGGACAAACCACCATCCGCAACGCAGCAGAACTGCGCGTTAAGGAGAGCGACCGCATTGCAACCACCGTGCAAAATCTACGCACGATGGGGGCTGCTGCAGAAGAATTTGAAGACGGGCTCGCCGTCTGCGGCGGTCAACCGCTACACGGTGCTGTGCTGGACAGCTTCGACGACCACCGCATTGCCATGAGCTTCCTCATTGCCGGTTTACAGGCAGAAGGCCACACCACACTGCTGCATTGCAAGAACATCAACACCTCTTACCCCGGCTTTGCAGAGCACCTGCACCGTTTTCTCAACGCTTAAACACCTGCCATGGCCAGAATTACCGAAGAATGCGTCGCGCGCATCAAAGATTCTGCAGATATTGTAGACATTGTCGGCAACTGTATACAGCTGCGCCGCGCCGGTAATTCGTGGAAAGCCTGCTGCCCCTTTCACAACGAAAAAACACCATCTTTCCACGTTAACCCGGCACGGCAGAGCTTCCATTGTTTCGGTTGCGGCGTTGGTGGGGACGCCATCCGCTTCCTGATGATGTTCGAAAACATCGACTACCCCACCGCCCTGCGCCGCGTGGCAGATAAAAACGGCATCGCTGTGGTAGAGGAAGACGAAAACCCCGAGCAACAACGCAAACGCCGTCTCCGTGCCCGTATCGTAGAGGCTAATCACCTCGCAGCAGACTACTTCCACCGCCAACTCTGCCGCAACCCGGAGGCCACCCATGTGCGCGCCTACCTCAAAGACCGCCACATCAATATAGAAATGGCCAAAGCCTGGCAACTCGGCTGGGCCCCACCCTCCTTCCTGCAATTTCAACAACTGGCTGCCTCTCACCGCTTGGATTCCGGATTGCTTACAGAAGCCTACCTTCTGCAAAACGGTAGCCGCGGCAACTACGCCGTCTTCCGGGATCGTCTCATGTTCCCTATTCATAACATACGCGGAGAAATCGTCGGGTTCTCCGGTCGCATCATGGCAGAGGGCCAAGACCCGCGCAAGTACGTTAACACGGGAGATACCGTAGCCTTCCATAAGGGGGAGCTCCTCTTCGGGCTCTACAAAGCCACCGCCCACATTGCCAGAGCAGACATGACCGTCGTCATCTGCGAAGGGCAAATAGACGTCATTGCCTGCCACGAGAAAGCAGACATCCGCAACGCTGTTGCCGGCCTCGGCACCGCCTTTACGGATGAACACGCCAAAGCCCTGCGCAAATATGCCAAAAAGGCTATTCTGTGCTATGACGGCGACAACGCCGGCATCAAAGCCAGCGAAAAAACCTACCGCAAACTCGCCGCCACCGGTATGGAGGTTCTCATGGCAACTCTCCCCCCCGGCGAAGACCCGGATTCGCTCATCCTCCACAACGGCCCGGAGCCCCTGCGAGATGCCATCTCTCACGCCCGCCCCTACTTAGAGGTACGGGCAGAAATAGAACAACGCCAAGCCGGCAATAATGCCGCTGCCCGCGCAGCCCTTGTTCCTCAGTTAGCAGACCTCGTTGCAGAAATTACGGACCCTATCCGCCGCGATATCGTGATTGCCGATTTAGCCGTCCGGCTCAACACCGGGCTGGAGGAACTGCGAGCCACCGTAAACGAGATAATGCGCAACCGCAAAGAAGCCCCCGGCTCCCCATACCCGCAAGATACCTACACAGAGGAAGAAGACTTCTCCATGCCGGGAGAATCTGCAGAGGACGGCAACCGGAGCGAGCCGCCCCCCCATCGGCACGTCGCCCCCATTCGCCTGCACCCCACCATACGCAACCTCATCGGCTATGCCGCTCGCAATACCGCAGCCCAACAAGCACTTGTAGAAAGAATCGAAGAGCTGCAAGACCCCATCAACATGTTGCCCGGCGGTATTATCCTGCAAAAATTGCTCGAAACACTGCCCACCCCGGGGCAAACCCCCGCTTGGCACGCCTTTGTACAGGCCTTACCACCGGAACAAGCCGCAGCCTTGGCCCATATGGATAACGAGCTGTTAGACATACCCGACGCAGACGATTTCATGGCTCAAGCCTGCGCTCACGCAGCCGCAGATGCAGTAAAAGCCCGCATAGACGGTATCAAAACCGCCATCCGTGCCGGCAACATCACCCCGGATGAAGTGGAACGCCTCTTCCGAGAGCTCAACGAGCTCCAACAGTTGCTTAATCATTAACAGGATTGCACCTCATGCCCGGAAAAGCGTTTCCAACAGCTCCGGGGCAAACTCATCCCCCTGAATAAGAGAGGCCAGCACGGGGACTCCGGTAACGTTTTCCAACAAATCGGCATTCGTTACAGCGGCGGTATCCCATTCCTCCCCGGGGTGGTTAAGCACAATACCGGCACAGGTGAGACCGGCATCTTGTATTGCCTTTA
>SUVM01000126.1 GCA_015062015.1 Akkermansiaceae bacterium
TCTCACTACCTCAGATTTCCGCATTTCACTACCTCAGATTTTGCCCCGCCCCCAACTTCCAACTTCCAACTTCCAACTTCCAACTTCCAACTTCCAACTTCCAACTTCCAACTTCCAACTTCCAACTTCCAACCTCACCTCGGAGTAACGCGGAAACGGATGGGGAAGACGAGAGGGGATTGGGGGACTTGCCGGGCGGGGGTACGGGAGGCATCAATTTCGCCATCCGGGGTATAGTAAAGGTCGAGCGAGCGGGATTGATACAAATACGACACCAAGCGGCAATGTTTGCCGAAGTGGCGGGCCATATCGGCATCAAAATGGGCATCGGGCTCGGCAATGGCAACCCGGGCAAACTCTGCCCCCAGCAACACCGATGCCTCTGCGCCGTATTGGGTAGAGACACGGCCACAAAAATGGAGATTGAGCGTATAGGGAGCCATGGTACGCTTAACCTTACGGCGAGCCACATACGCCTCCGGCGCAGCGTGCCCGGTGGGGTCAAACATCACCACTATCTCGGTCACATCGTCTGCAATATCGGGTATGCAGAGCTGCGCATCGGCAAAAACCGAAGCGGCTTCCATAAGAGAATCCAGTTTCCGTTCTCGCTCTTGCTTAAGCTCGCGGAGCAATTGCGTTTTGAATTGCTCTGCGCTTAACTGCGCTTTTAAGGCAAGCATGAGCAACTGCCCCACGCGGCTATGCTCCTGCACACCTTGGGGGAGTCTCTGCTGCGATTGCACGAAATGGAACACCGTTTCGGCCGCATGGAGAGCCTCCTCATCCGGATCGGGGATAACGGCATGCACGGAATCCACATCTCGGCAGGTAAAGGCAGCCTCTAACCAAGCCGCGGCAGAAGAAGCGGCCGGCTCGTCCGTGACAGCAAGCGCAGCCTTGCTGTCGCGCGCGGCACGGGCACCAAGGAGCATCTGCCGAATTTGCTTGGCATGTTTACCGCTGATGCAGGCATCCACCGTAGCACCTTTATTCGTGCGGGCTTCCAAATCTGCCCCGTGGTCTATCAACCACTGCACCAGTTGCACATGGCTCAGGGCACAGGCATAATGTAAGGCGGTGTTTCCCTTCGTTTCGGGGGTTGTGATGCTTGCGTCTCGGGTTTGGCGAATCAAGGGCAGCAACGTCTGCAAGCGCTTGCGGTACAGCTTATCCGTAGCAGATTTAACGTTAGCCGCGTTCAACTCTGCTATAAAATCATCCAACTCCGCCTCCCACCGTGCGTCAGAAGCAGCCTCCGCCCCGGGTTGAGGCATGCCAATAAAGGCGGTACCACGCTCCGCCTTATCTAAACGGAACGAAAGATTGCGATAATGGGTTGTTGTGCCGTCTTCGCTCAACATGGCTGTTGCGGTGCCGGATGCAGCATCTGCAAACAACAGCACCACCAGTGCTTCAAAATCAGGGTTACGCAACTGCACATAAGCTTTATTTTCTGCCGGGGCGGCTGCATAACTCACCGCAATATCGGGCCAACGGGTTTGAGCGTCGTTATGCGGATGCGCCGCGCTATATGCATTTTGCCCCGATGCGGGGAATACTAATTGCAGAGCCGTCATCGGCACCTCCCCCCACAAGGAACCGGGTTGTTGGTGCAAATCCGCAACGCAGGATTGCGCGCGGCTGAAATCCACATGCAACGCATACCCTGCCACAGACTCCGGAACAGCTGCCACAGCACAAGAAACCACGCATGCACACAACGGCCATATCTGCAAATAATGTTTCATATCCATCCTTTCCTCGCTAACTACCCCATGATAACAAATAACACCATGTATGTAAAGTAAATTTTGCACCCCCCCAAAAAAAGCAAAATGCACCCCGGATGATAACAATTTTTCTTTGCAATACCATAACAAATATCGTACAATTAGCGCAGATATGGCAACAAAGAGAAAAAACAGGTATGCATGGGTTCAAGCACTGCGCGTCGCGGTGCAGTTAAGTTTTTTGGCCGCTATGGTATTTGCCGGTTTTAACACCAAAATAGCCAGCGAATGGATGCTGCCGAGCATTTTGCTGCTGGGTGTATTGTTCTGCGGTTGGGTATGCCCGTTTGGCGCAGCACAAGACTGGATGAGCAAATTAGGGCGGCTCCTGCGGCTGCCGAGGCTGCGTGTACCGCAAAGCGTACAGCAATACCTGCAATTATCCCGCTATGTTTTATTAATATTGCTCACGCTGGGGATAAGTTTTTCTCTACTGAAAGGGCCCTACCACTTCAGCATGATGATGCACGGAGCCTTATACACGGCCGGCACGGCGCTGATACTGTGTTTTTTGGTACTGGGATTATTTGCAGACAGGCCGTTTTGCAACTATGTATGCACGGGGGGTGCCAAGATGGGCTTTTTGAGCGTTCTGCGCATTTTCGGCATACGGCGGGATACCGCGCGCTGCGGACAATGCGGGCAATGCACACGCCAATGCCCCATGAATATTGATGTAGCCCAAACAGAGTTTGTGCGCCACCCCAACTGCATAGGCTGCATGAGCTGTGTAACCACCTGCCCCAAAAACTGCCTGCGCTACACACTTGCACCTGCTAAAAAAGAAAAGGGGAAATGCAAAACGACGTAATGGGAGGCAAAAAAACAGCACCCCGCTATTTTAAGGCTTCGGCTCTTTTTGCTTTTCAAAAGCGGGTAGTTGTGCTAACATGAGCCGGCACGCGACTCGGTACCATGGCAAAGAAAAAAGAAGAGAAACTGGACTTTAAGGCTTCCCCGTCAACGGAGAAAGAGCACGCCGTTATGCCCCAAGCCCCGGGGGTGGAAAAAAGCCTGTTGTCCATGATGACCATAGACCCCACCAACGTCATCTCCCAATGCATTGCCGACGGCATCAACGAGGACTACTTCTATATACCGGCTCACCGCATCTTGTGGGAAATCTTCCGCCAACGCTACGAAAAAGGCATCGCCATCGACACCGTATCAGTTGCCCAGGAGCTGGCGGACAACAAAAAGCTGGAGGCCATCGGCGGCAATGCCGGATTGATGGATATCTTCTCCTTTGCCACCACCACCGCATTATACGGTATCCATTTTGAAACACTGAAAGAAAAGTACATCCGCCGCAGCATCATTCTAACGGCCAACCGAGCCACCGATGCCGCCTATACCTCTGAAGCGGAAATTGACGAATTGCTCGACCAAACCGAACAAGAGGTGCTTAAAATTCGCAACGCCTCCACCAAGGGAGAAGAGTGGAGCCTCAAGGAAGACATTGAGAAAGCCGTATCGAACCTGGAGCGCATGATGAGCACGCAAGGCGGCATCTTGGGTATTTCCACCGGGTACCCGAAGCTCGACACCATGATAAACGGCATGAAATCCGGCGAATTATTTGTTATCGCCGCGCGTCCGTCCATGGGCAAAACCTCCTTTATGCTCAACATTGTAGAGCACGTTGTGCTGGACCTCCAAAAGCCGATGATGTGTTTCTCTTGCGAAATGCCCAGCGAGCAGCTGGTAGAGCGCTTGCTCTATGCGCGCTCTGCCATCAGCAAATCGGCCCTCAAGGCTGCCGGTGGTAAACTTACCCCGGACGAAGTAAAGCGGTTTCGCTCTGCTATCACCGAGCTTAAAAACAGCAAGCTCATTATTGATGATACAGCCGGTATCTCCATCTCCGAGCTGCGTGCCAAAGCTCGCCGACAAATCAAAAAACACCCGGATTTGGCAGCCATCGGCATCGACTACCTCCAGCTCATGCGCTCTCACACCAAACAGGCACAAAACAGCCGCGAACGCGAAATTGCCGAAATCTCCGGCGGATTGAAAGCCTTGGCCAAAGAGCTCAAAATCCCCATTGTTGTGCTGGCTCAGCTGAATCGCGGTCCGGAAAACCGAACAGGCAAAAACAAAGGCACCCCCATGATGAGCGACTTGCGCGAATCCGGTGCTATTGAGCAGGATGCCGACATGATTGGCCTGCTGTGGCGCTCCAAATACTACGCAGAGGACGACGAGGAGCGCGAACAGGTGGGCAACGATGCTAACCTGCTACTGGCTAAAAACCGTAATGGCCCCACGGGCGATGTGCCCCTCACCTTCCATGCGGAAATCATGCGTTTCGTACCGCGCATCCCCGCAGAGGGCGAGGAAGAAGAATAAAAAGCCCCGCCTCCACCATATTCAACGCGTTGCGTAATTGCGGCAAAAGCCGAGTATGCACAGCACGGCAAGCCAATAGGGAGCAAAAACCACCCACAGCGGCAACAAAAGCACAGCCCACAGCTTGGCATCCCAACGCAGGGCAGAACGCGGCACACCCCCCGCCCCGGCCGGCTTTAACAAAGCAAAACGCCCCAAGGAGGCAAAATACACGCAGGCATCTGCCACGCGCATGTATGCCGGCTCCACCGTGCGCGCACCGTCAACTCTCTGCCAATAAGCCAAACAAAACAGGGGCAACAAAAGCAGCACATGCCACTGATACGCAAAAAAATACGCCGCCACACTCAGCAACAATACGGCAGCCCCGGCGGCATCCGTTGCCACAAAAACGCGCCGCTGCCCCGCAGGAGAAAAAACACGCCGGCGCCATAGCACAGCCACCATTACCACCCCGGCAACAGCCACAAGCCACACCAACACATAGTACAACCAAAAAACAGCAGCCAAAAACCAGCCCTCTTGCTCCGGGGCATAGGCATACTGCGGTACAGACGGCGGCACTGCCCCCACGGGCACGGCATCCTGCGCAGCGGCAACCGCAGAAAACACCACCATGGCAACCACCCCTGAAAGCCCCATCTTGCTACACCGTTTTATCATCTTGTTTCGGTACCGGCTGTGCGGTAAATCACCTATATACTAACCAAGGAGAACGGGGGGTGTCAAGCTTTTTGCTGCAACCTGCCCATAATATGTGTTGTAATATACGCAACTGCACCAAAAAAGTGTTGACCGCCGGTGGACAAACTGGCATAATACACGGCGTTATGAAGACACCTGTAACCGTAACCGTAACCGGCGCCGCCGGCAACATTGCATACTCCCTCCTGTTCCGCATCGCAGCCGGTGAAATGCTGGGTGCAGATCAGCCCGTTATTCTGAAACTCCTGGAAATCACCCCCTGCCTTGAGAAACTCAACGGTGTGGTGATGGAGCTGCAAGACTGCGCTTTCCCGCTGGTGCAAGAGATTGTTGCAACAGATGATCCTGCCGTTGCTTTCAAAAACGCAGACTGGTGCATGCTGGTGGGCTCCGTACCCCGCAAAGCCGGCATGGAGCGCAAGGATCTCCTGTCCATCAACGGCAAGGTATTCGTAGGCCAAGGCAAAGCCATTGCCGAGAACGCCGCCCCCGGCTGCAAGGTATTTGTAGTAGGCAACCCCTGCAACACCAACTGCCTTATCGCCATGCACAATGCTACCGGCATGCC
>SUVM01000127.1 GCA_015062015.1 Akkermansiaceae bacterium
ATACCCCCCGGGTTGTGCCGCCTGCACAGCACGTTGAAAATATGTTTGAGCCGTGGCAAAATCGCCGGTTTTAAGCGCAATGGTTGCCAGAATGGACGATGCCTCTGCCACTTTACCGCTTCCCATATCGTCTTGGGCGGCTAATTGCTCGTAGTACGGCATTAAATCGAGCAGCAAGCGTGCATCTGCCTGGCTGGGGGCAAGTGCCGTACCGTCTTCTGCCGCCGGGGTGAGCATAGAAGAAAAAATGCGCTGCAAACAAGCATCGGCAATCTGCTCATTCTTTTCGGCCAGAGAACGCTGCTCGTTTTCGCGCAGCAAAGCGAGGTCCGCCCGCTCGGCATTTTGCTCTGCAAGCAAGCGTTGCTCGTTTTCGTTCTGCAAAGCTTTTTTCACACGGGCATAGCCCACGCTCACGCTCGTAAACAACAAACCTACCAGCAACAATGCCGCGTGGCTCCATACCGCCACGGCCGGGCGGCGCCGTATCCACAGCACATAGCGGCGCCAACAAGTAGCAGAACGCGCCTTGACGGGCTCGCCGGCCAAATAGCGGCGTAAATCTTCTGCCATATCGGCCATAGAGGCATAGCGGTCTGCCGCTGCGTATG
This sequence comes from Akkermansiaceae bacterium, assembly GCA_015062015.1. GTDB lineage: Bacteria > Verrucomicrobiota > Verrucomicrobiia > Verrucomicrobiales > Akkermansiaceae > Akkermansia. The sequence continues at coordinate 612 of SUVM01000127.1, forward strand.
ATACAGCCTTGTTAATAATAGCCCCCAGCTCGCCAAAGCCCTTCAGCGGGGTCAGCTTACCGTCGCAAATGTTCTGAATCAGTCTGCCGGGTTCATTTTCCTTAAACACCGGGCGCCGCGCCAACAACTCATACAAGGTTAAGCCCAAGCTGTACTGGTCTCCGGCAAAAGAGTTTATCCCCTTCAGCAAACGCTCCGGGGCCATATAACGCAAGGTGCCGTCGTGGCTTTGCGTCACCAGCGGGGCATCTTCCCCGCTGTTAAGAATGGTGGCAAGGCCGAAATCGCTCACTTGCACCACGCCGGAGTTGTCCAGCAGCAGATTGCCGGGTTTCACATCCCGATGCACCACGCCGTTTTTATGAGCAAATGCCAAGGCTTTGGCAGCCTGCAGGCCCACCTGAGCCACGGCTTTCTCGTATGGCATACCGGGGAAGGCAGCACCTAAGCGCCCCGCACTAACCCCCTTGCCGTTGACAAGCCCCATAACATAGTAACGGTAGTTACCCTCTTGCCCCGCACCAAAAACCTCCACAATATTGGTATGCCGCAGTGCGGCAATCACGCGGGACTCTTGCTCAAACGCCTCGCTATGCCGTGGGTCGGAGTTCCAGGACGGAGCCAGTATCTTTACAGCCACCTCTCGGTGCAAAGACTCTTGTCGGGCGCGAAACACCGTGCCCATGCCTCCGCTGCCAATACGCTCCAACAAATGGTAATCGCCCAAACGCTCCGGGTAATGGGCCATAACAGGCGGCGCAGGCTGTGTTTGGCGGCCCAAGCCCTCTACGTCTATCATGGTAGGCAAAAGCTCTCGCAAGGCTTCCGGGGCCTCGGGGTGTTGCTCCATAAAAGAATCTACTGTCAGCGCAGTTCCGGTGCGCAGCTGAGCCAAAAACTCCTCTGCCAAATCGGCCAGCAACTCGTCTTGTTCCTCATCCGTCATACCGGGCAAAACGCATTAAACATCTTCATCTTTCAGCAAATCCTGAAAACGTTTCAACGCACGCACATAGCGAATACTGGCCGCTTTGGGGGCAATATCCAATACGGCGGCACACTCATTATTGGAGAGTTCCTCAAAATGCCGCAGTTCCAGGATTTCGCGGTCTGTGGCGGGCAGCTCTTGCAAAATGCGGCGCGCCAAGGCCTGGCGCTCCATACGCATCAAGCGCGTGCGCGGGCTGGTAATGGTGTCTGCAAACTGAGCCCATGCATCTACGGAGGCATCATCCCCGGCATCGTCCCATGTGCTTTCTTTCATGGCATCTCGCTTACCGGCTGCCAAATGCCGCCGCTCCACATCCGTAAGCGTTTGCATGGCTATGCGGCGCAGTTTCACAAACATGGGTACCTCCGGCCGACTCTGCAAAAAATCCAGCCGCTTGCCGCAGGCTAAATACGCCTCTTGCGCCACGTCATCGGCACTCATGCGGCGCAACAACACGCGCGGCATGCGTGTTGCCAACAGTCGCACCAAGCGGTCCCGGTGCTCCAACCATACCTCGGCAAGCCATAAGTTTTGCGGCGTCTCATCCATCTTTCGGGGGAAATGTCTATAAGGATAAGAACGCAGCAAGAACAAACAAATCTACACCGGGCGCAACATTATTCCGTAAGAGATTCTTCGCGCAGGTCGCGAGCCATGAGCTCCTCCAACGCCTGCCGGGCGGGTTTACCGCAATAGAGAATCTCATACATGGCATCCGTAAGCGGTGTACGCACATTAAGCTTGCGTGCCAATTGGTAAGTGGAAAGCGTGTTGGGTATACCCTCCACCACCTGACCGATGCGCGCTTGGCACTCATCCACCGGCACGCCCTTGGCAATCATACGGCCGGAGGTAAGGTTGCGACTATGCTCGGAATAGCAGGTTACCACCAAATCACCCATGCCCGACAACCCCATAAAGGTATCCATGCGGCCGCCGCATGCCATGCCGATGCGGGTCATCTCTGCCAAACCACGGGTGGCAAGGGCGGCGCGGGCATTATCTCCCAAGCCCAAACCGGCGCAAATGCCGCTGGCCAACGCAAATACATTCTTTATAGCCCCGCCCACCTGCATGCTCACAACATCGGTAGTGGTGTACACGCGCAAATACGGCGTGCTCATGCGGTGCTGTACGGCGCGCGCTATGTCCAAATCCGCAAAACCGACGAGAGTTAAGCTGGGGAGCTCCAACACGATATCCTCTGCATGGTTGGGGCCGGAAAGCGCACCGACAGGGCACTTTACCACAGACTCCAAAATTTGGGTCATGAGCATATTGGTGTCTTTCTCAATACCCTTGGTGCAGCTTACCACCACAGCATGCTCGGCCAAACCGACGTTGGACAAACTTTGCGCCACACTACGCATGGCCACGCTGGGTACCACCACAATCACCAAATCGGCCCCGGCCACATCGTCCCACTTGCTGGTGACAAGTACATTTTGAGGCAGGGGGCGAGCACCTTTTACGCGGCAGAGGCTGTGGCGGGTTTCGCGGATAATGGCAGCCTCCTCCTCGCGGTAGGTCCACAACACGACCTCGCCCCCGCTGTAAGATGCGGTCAGTGCCAAGGCAGTGCCCCAAGCACCGCCGCCGATTACTGCTGTTTTATTAAACTGGAGAGACATATGCGTAAAAATTATTTTTTAGAAAAAGCTTTAGGCTCGGTACCATTACAAAGGCGAACAATGTTGGCACGGTGTTTCCATACAACAAGCACAAAGATAAGCCCCAACAGGGAAAGCACCATGGCATCTGCAGTGCTCATACCGCCGGCATTCCACACAAACACATAGAAGGCAGCCAGCATCATGGTTACACCCGCTGCCATGCTGGAAAGGGATACATAACGCGTGAGCACCATCATCAAAATCCACGTCAGTAAAGCCGTAAGGCCTATGACGGGCGACACCGCAAAAAGGCAACCACCGGTTGTAGCCACACCTTTACCGCCCTTAAAGTTAAGATAACAGGTAAATGTATGCCCCAACACCAAAGCAAAAAACACACCTAAAAAGTACCCCATCTGCCCGGCTGTAAACGCTGTAACGTCTCCGCCTAAATGGCACCCCATGAACAACAGGGGTAAATACCCCTTCAAAAAATCGCAAACAAATACCGGTATACCCCACTTCTTGCCTAACACACGCACTGCATTAGTAGCACCTATGTTTTTAGAACCATGCTCGCGCAGGTCTATCCCGTTAAGACGACCTGCCAAATAACCAAAAGGCACTCCGCCTATCAAATAGGCTGCCACGATGTATAGGATATTCTCTACCATGCGCCTTAAGTATACTCCCAAATCCCCTCCATTGCAAACATTTTTTTCGGTTTTGTTAAGTATTTTACTCTCCTGCACCCATATCCCGGCAAAAGAGCGCTATGTTTTAACCGGAAGCACCCCGCCGGGCGAGCAGCCGGGCGGGGTGAGGTTTCAGTCCTGAGAGAGTCAGAAGAAGTGGGGAGGAACAGTAATTCAAACAATGCCTGTTAGTTATCAAGCACGGGGAGGTCATCATCATTATCTTCGCCGCCATGGGCAAGGATGAACTGAAGGTCGTTGAGGTCCAGACTGGAGGCAAAGCCTTCATCACCAAGCACGTTGGTAACAAGCTGGTTCTTTTGGTGTTGCAGCACGCGTATTTTCTCTTCCACGGAGTCGCGGGTGAGCAAGCGGTAGGCAATAACCTTATTTTTCTGGCCAATACGGTGTGTACGGTCAATTGCCTGGCTTTCCACAGCCGGGTTCCACCACGGGTCATAAAGGATGACGTAAGATGCCGAAGTAAGGTTAAGACCGGCACCACCGGCTTTAAGCGAAAGCAAGAACACACTGGGCTCTTTGGTGGTTTGGAACTTCTCGATTTCTGCCTTACGATCCTTGGTTGCACCGGTAAGGTAATTGAAGGGGCGATGATCCGCCTCCAGCCGGGCACGAATAATATCGAGCATGGTGGTGAACTGGGAGAACACGAGCACCTTATGCCCTTCTTCGCGCAACTGGTCGAGCAAATAGAAGAGCGCGTTGAGCTTGGCGCTGTCCTCGCCCACATACTTCTTGTCCACCAAGCCGGGGTGACAACAAATTTGGCGCAAACGCATAAGGCCCTGCAAAATGGCAAAGGAATTCTTTTTGACGGATTCGTCAGAATCCATACCGAGGAGGGCTTTTTGGATGCGGCGCAGCTCTGCCTTATACAGCTGGCGTTGGATGCCTTCCATCTTGGCGTATACCTCTTCTTCGGTACGCGGGGGAAGGTCCTTAGCCACCTGCTGCTTGGTACGGCGCAACAGGAATGGTTTAAGGCGTGCAGCCAAACGGTTTTGACTTTGAGAATCCTTACGTTTGTCGAATCGCTTTTTGAAATAGGCACGGCTGCCCAATACACCGGGCATGGCAAAGGCCATAAGGGACCACATATCCAGCAAGCGGTTTTCGATAGGCGTACCGGAGAGCACCAAACGGTTAAACGCATTGAGCTCTCGGGCGGATTTTGCCGCCTTGGAGTCCGGGTTCTTAATTTGTTGTCCTTCGTCCAAAATAACGGTTAACCACTTAATGGAGTTGATTTGCTCGCCGCAAACGCGTAACTGGGCATAGTTGATAACCACCATGTCATAGTTGTCCAAAATCTCATCCACAACGGCTTGCTCTTTGTTGCGAATCACAAGCACGCGGATGCCGGGGGCAAACTTCTCCGTTTCGCCGGCCCACACATCCAACACGGATTTGGGGCACACAATCAGCACGGGCGGAACAACCACCTTCTTGCGGCCTTGCTTGTTACGGGCAATAAAGT
>SUVM01000128.1 GCA_015062015.1 Akkermansiaceae bacterium
GCGGCAAGTTCCAAGGCCGCCGTTGCGGCAAGCCCGGCTTCAACATGAACCGCCGCCCGATGGCTCCCCAAATGCACGGCAACTTCGGCCCGCAAGCTCCTAAGTGCGGCAAGTTCCAAGGCCGCCGTTGCGGCAAGCCCGGTTTCAACATGAACCGTCGCCCGATGGCTCCCCAAATGCAGGGCAACTTCGGCCCGCAAGCTCCTAAGTGCGGCAAGTTCCAAGGTCGCCGTTGCGGCAAGCCCGGTTTCAACATGAACCGCCGCCCGATGGCTCCCAAAGCTCCCAACATGGGTGGTTGCCGCTGCGGCAAGAAGCACGCTCCCGGCGTACAGCCCAAGGCAATGCCCCTTGCTCCCGCCGCCTAATATAGCCTGAGCAACAATTTCCAACAAAGGAAGCACCCAAACGGTGCTTCCTTTTTTTCTGCGTGTCACAGAAAGAATAAAAGCGAAGCAATTTTCTAAAATTATGTAGAATTTGCACATCAAAAAACGTTCTCTCGGGTACACCCCCACTTTTTAATAATATGAACAAAACAATAATCATTAGCCTGTTAGCTGCTCTGCCGGTACTTGCACAGCAAGAGTCCCCTGCCACCAAAGACATGCCCGTGCCGCCGAATGCTCCCCAAGCACGCCACTGGGGTGCTGCCGGGGAGATGCCCCAACGCCCCGATCGCAAGGATTTCCACAAAAAGATGCTCGAAAAGTTTGATACCGATCAAGACGGGCAACTGAGCGATACCGAGAAAGAAGCCATGAAGGCCGAGATGCAGAAGCACCGCGAAAAAGGGCACAACCGCCCGAATGCCCCCCATGGTCCCCGTGGCAACAATGAAGGCCGCCCGAGCCGTGAGGATTTCCAAAAAAAGATGCTCGAAAAGTTTGATGCCGACCAAGACGGGCAACTGAGCGATACCGAGAAAGAAGCCATGAAGGCCGAGATGCAGAAGCACCGTGGAAAAGGGCACCCCGGCAAACGCGGCCAACGTGGTCCGCGTCCCGACAAAGACGGCAACGCCCCTGCCACGTTAGAGCTTTAATGCCGCCGCGCGCAAGGATTTCCCACACTATCCTGAGAAAGTATTATAGAAGCGAGTTGGTACTCCGGGGAACTTCGGTTCTCCGGGGTATTTTTGTTATTAATAGGGCACTACCATTTGCCGCTCATATCAATAAGAACATGCCCGGTTGAGCGATGCACAACAGCTTTGCACCACAGAACATTCGGATAACCGGTTTCGATGTCGTACAGATCGAGCTCGGCATGTGCATACTGAGGGAATTGCTCGCGAAAAGCAGCAATCCGTGTATCAAAGCATGCGGCCTCTGCCGCATCTGCCGATGTACCGCAGAAATGCCAACCATGGTTATGCAGCAAATGCTGCAATAAGGCTTGAGATACCACTTCGTTCAGAAATCCGCCCTCGGCGGCGCGGCAATCCAACACCCCGGTTGCAGACCATTGAGACTCTTGCAACCAACCGAATTCAAAATCGGTATCCTGAATATTAACTATTAAAAAACAAGAGAAGCGCTCCGGGCGTATGGAGGAATAGAGCACACCACCTGCAACCAACACCACCAACGCCAAACACGCCCAACAAACAATACGCCGAAACCGCCTCATATCTTCGCACCATCAATGCTGCTGCTGCAAACGCTCCCGCATGGCATCCCATTCCGTACTACGCAACAACTTCACTAAATTGCCGTACCAAAACTCGTGGTGTCCGTAGGTATCGTCGGTAAACTCTTTTTCTGCTGCATCCACGCTCCACCCCTGATACACGATACGGTATGCCGCCACAATAATTCCCGTGCGGTCCGACCCATGCCAACAGTGCACCAGCACAGGCTTGGGAGCATGCTGTAGCAGACGCAGGCAATTCTCCACATCGGCCTCTGTCACTTTACCGGCCGCTACCGGATAAGCCATAAGATGCAGGCGTGTGTGGCGTGCATCATCGGTATCGTTATGGTACTCTCGCAAATTAAGCACACTGCGAATGCCCAAGGCCTCCACCTCGGAGAACCCCTCTTCGTCATCCGGCTGGCCGCTGCGGTACAAATCTTTGCAGATGCGGTGAAAATTCTCCACATGGCGGGCAGAGACGGGCTCTGCGCGAGCCGTATCCACAGAGGCGGCAACTTGCGTTTTCGAGGAGGCCGACTCCGAGCACGCAACCACGGTAAGCGCAGCCCCCAACGCCAACAGACGAACAAGCGTTTTCATACCTCTCAACTGTGCAGGCCCAACGCTTCGTTCGCCAACATTTGGCAACCGCGCAAATCCATCTTACCGGTAGGCAACACAGGGATGGCTTCCACGGGGATAATCTCTCGCGGGCACCACAAACGCGGCAAGCCCTGCTCTACCATGTAGGTTCGTATTTCGTCCAACGCCTGCGATAATTGAGAGTGGTGCACACAAGAAAGCAGCACCAGGGCCTCGCCTTTTTGCGTATCGGGCACGCCCATCACCGCCACGGCACGCCCCACAAAGCCCTCCGGGCGCTCCACAAAATCCTCTATGGCATTTTCCACCACCTCGTGCGGTACCATCTCGCCGGCTACTTTCGAAAAGCGAGAGCGGCGCCCACCCAAGGTCAAAATACCGTTGAGGTCCACCTTACCCAAATCGCCGGTCTTAAACCAACCATCCCGGAAGATGCCTTCGTTAAGGTCCTCACGCCCCACATAGCCCTTAAACACGTTGGGGCCCTTGAACCAGAGCATCCCCTGCTCGTTAAAGGTAAGGCGCACATTATCGTCATCCGGGTCTGTAATACGCACGGCCAAGCCGGGTAAAACCTGCCCGATGCTGCCGAACTTATAGCCGGGCACAAAGTAGGGTTGCTCTTCGGTGGGGCCGGTTTCTTGCAGGTTCACCCCGCAAACCGGAGAGGTTTCCGTAAGGCCGTACCCCTCTAACAAGGTAACGTTACACTTGCTCTTAAACTCATCTGCCACTACTTTTTGCAATTTTTCCGCCCCTACGATAAAGAACTTCACGGAGTCATAAGTATGGGCATGGGCGCGGCGCAACATACCACGGGCAAAGGTGGGGGTTGTTACCACCAGGGCGCACTTATGGTGCTCGATAAGCTCGTTAAGTTTTTTCGCATCCAAGGGGGAGGGATACGTTACCATACCAAAGCCATAAATAGGCGGCAGGAAGGTGCTGACCGTAAGCCCGAAGCTATGGAAAATGGGCAAACTGCACAAGAACGGGTTACCCGGGGCCAGCTCTACTTTACTGAGAATCTGCACCATGTTAGCAATCATCATGCGGTGCGTAAAGGAGACACCCTTGGGGTCCCCGCTGGAACCGGAGGTAAACAGCAGAGCCGCCTCGTCGTCCCCCCGGCGGGCATCCAAATTAAAGGTCATGCTCACCACACGCATGGGCGCAAAGCGGGCAAAAGCCACCCAACCGGCAATCTTGGGCATACCGATACCCTTGAGGGTTTTATCCAAATGGATAATGGCATCCCCTTGCGGCCAGGGGAACTGGGGCAGCTTGCTCATAAAGGCACGCGCCGAGATAAAATGCTTAATGCCGCTTTGCTTCACGATGCTCTTAAAAGCCGGCTCGGAAGACGTATAGTTGATATTCACCGGCACAATACCGGCCAAAACACAGGCATAGTTAGCAATAAGCCCGCCCTTACCCGGCGGCAGAATAATACCCAAACGCGGCTCGCAAACTATCTTTTTAAGCTCTCGTGCCAACGCCATGGATACGCCCAACACCTTATAAAACGGCAGGGAAGAACCATCGTTACCATCCACCAGCTCCGTCTTACCATAGCGGCGCATACCCTCTACCAACAAACGTGCCAAAGAGCAATTAAGCACCGGGTTACGCTCAAACTCTACAGAGGATGCCTCCATCCATGCCTCCAGCACACGCTCACCCGTCAACGGGCCGGGGCTGAGCTTGGGCATAATGGAGAGAGCCACCCACTCATAGCTCTTATCTGTGGTAAAAGCGCGCAACATATTCTCGCGGTAATGGCCGATAAACACCGGCACGGGGGAAATATGTAAAGCTGCCAACTGCATCAGGAAAGGCATCGGTACATCCGATGTACAACCCATCAGGCTATTGGGGCGGCCGGGCACATACACCACATCATGCCCGGCAGACAACTCGCCGAGCAATTGCTCGCGCAACACCTTTACGTTAGCTTTGCGGAAATTAAATGAAAGCACTCTCCGTTTTTTAAGGAAGCGCGCTACCTCCTGCACCGGGCTAAGCACCTCCTCTACCATGTACGTCACACAATCACTACCACCAAGAATCAACTCCAATTTGGACAATGCCGCAGCATCCGCCCTGTTGGGAAGATAAAATGAAGGGGCTGCCTGTTTATTTTTTTCGCCGGTAATACGTACCTCTGCCATAGTGCTCGGATTATAACAACACAGAGCCGCCATGTCAACCTAGAAAAGAGGTAAAATACTCTTACACGGCTCTCTCGCACCGCATAAAAACGGAATGTGACATAATATTGTCTTGCCATACAAGCACAATATGATAAGCTGAGGTACGGATGAAACACGGCGTGTACCTGTTTGCGGCATTGTGCAGCCAAGCGGCTTGTGCCGATATTATGGATCCGCCCCCGCTCATGCTCGACCCGCTCAACCCCGAGGTCGAAACCGAGCCGGCGGCCGCTACTGCTGCGCCCGCTTCCGGGGCAGACACTGCGGCACAAAGCACGCCCCCGGCCGCCACAGGCGACCCGGCCTTGGCTCCACGCTTTAAAACCCCATTGGTGGAGCAAGAAAAAACACGCGTTGCCGTGCTGGGGTACCACAACTTCAGCAACACCAAGAGCGTTACCCGCATGCTGATGCGCACCTCTGTGCTGCGCGAGCAAATGGAACGCATACGCCTCTCCGACTGCTCCGTCATTAGCATGAAAGAGTTTTTGGAATGGAAACTCGGCAACCGCCAACTGCCCGCAGAGTGCATCCTTATTACCCTGGACGACGGCTGGCGCAGCGTATACACAGATGCCTACCCCATTTTTAAGGAGTACGGCTACCCCTTCCACCTCTTTCTCTACACAGACTACCTGCACGGCCAGGGCGACAGCATGACGCCGGAGATGGTACGCGAGATGATGCAGCACGGTGCCAGCGTCGGCTCGCACTCCGATACACACCCCTACCCCTCTGACTGGAAAAAAGCCAAAAGCGAGAGCGAGGAAGCCTACCAACGCATGATAGAGCGAGAGATAGGTGCCACCCGCCCCAAACTGGAGGAGCTGTTCGGCCATGTAGACACCTACTGCTACCCCGGCGGCTACAACGATGAGGCCATGCGCCAATGCGCGGAGGAAACCGGCTATGTA
>SUVM01000129.1 GCA_015062015.1 Akkermansiaceae bacterium
TATCATCATCCTGGAATGCACAGAAGCCAAGGCTGAGGGCAAGACTCCCTCTCGCTATGTAACGACTCGTAACAAGAAGAGCCAGCGCACCCCCGGTCGTCTGGAGAAGGTTAAGTTCAACCCCTACCTCAAGCGCCGCACTCTTCACCGCGAGATGCGCTAATTCTTTGCAACCCGGTTAAACCTACATTATTATGATTACAGAATTCAAGAGCGTTGAGCGTCGTATCCGTTTCCGCACCTGCAACAAGACAATGCCGCGTCGCCGCATTGACATCCCCGCCGGTGCCGTTGATATGTGCAACCCCGAGTTCCTTTCCAAGTTCACCTCCGAGACGGGCAAGATTCTTCCCCGCCGTGTGACAGGTGTTTCCGCTAAGATGCACCGTAAAATCACGCGCGAGATTCGCCGCGCTCGTGCCGTGAACCTGCTTCCCTGATTTTTTTCACTAAATATGGAGGAGTTCTCGACGGCAGATTGTCGTTGATACCAGAGGGAGCTTGTGCGCATATGCCCACAAGCTCCCCTCCGCTTTTCCTCCGTCTTTCTTTCTCTTTGCCATGAAAGAATTAAAGGACACGCAGAATGAACGCGACACCCGCCAGATTTCCATCGACCGGGTCGGCATTCGCGGAGTCCGCTACCCCATCATCGTCAGCGACAAAGAGAACCGCACTCAATCTACGGTGGCAACGCTGGCTCTTATGGTGGATTTGCCGGAAGAATATAAAGGCACACACATGAGCCGCTTTGTGGAGGCTCTGCACGAGCACCGCCGCTATTTAGATGTGCACTCTGCGGTACGCCTGCCCTCCAGGCTCTTGCGCAAGTTACCGGCACAACGGGCACGGGTGGAAATAGAGTTCCCGTTTTTCCGCCTCAAAAAAGCCCCGGTAAGCGGCATGGAAGGGATGATGGATTACGATGTGCGCTTCGAGATAGATGCCCTGCGCAACCACCCCGGCACCTTTACCCTTACCATCAAAGTACCGGTCACGACTCTTTGCCCCTGCTCTAAAGCCATGAGCGATAAGGGGGCACACAACCAGCGCGGCATTGTCACCTACTCCGTGAGATTCTCCGGCACGGCGGTATGGATAGAAGATTTAATAGATTTGGTGGAGAATTGTGCCAGCTGCCAGGTATACAGTCTGTTGAAACGCCCGGACGAAAAGTATGTAACAGACAAAGCGTACGAGAACCCCGTTTTTGTGGAAGATTTGGTACGCAACGTGGCCTTGGCAACGGAGCGTTACAACGCCTTTTCGTGGTACCGTATCGAGGCAGAAAACTTTGAATCCATCCACAACCACAACGCCTATGCCTGCATCGAGCGGCATGTGGACTAAACCTTGCGGCACCGCATTTTTCTCTCCCTACATTTTCAAACAAAAGCCCGAGGCTCGATAAAGCGGCCGCGGGCTTTTGTTTGAAAAACAGATGCAATGTTTTACTTTTGCGGGCGTAAGGTTTTGCGCCCGATGGAATGATATTCAAACCCCGCATGCAGGGCATTCTCCCCATGCAAGAGGTTGCGCCCGTCAAATATGATGGGCAAACGCATCAACTCCCTCACCTTAACCAAATTGGCCATGGCAAATTGCTTCCATTCTGTCGCAACAATAAGGATTTCCGCATCGCGCGTACACTCGTACATATCATCCGCTATAGTAACATCATACCCGGCCAAAGCAGCGGCACCGGTTTGGGACGCTTTAGGATCGTAGGCGGTTACATACGCCCCTTCATCGCACAGGCGTTTAATGAGTTTGATAGCCACAGACTCGCGCACGTCATCCGTATTCTGCTTAAAGGCAAGCCCCCATACGGCAATGCGTTTTTTACGCAACACCCAAAGTTTTTTACGGAGACGCTGCATGAATCTCTCCAGCTGTTGCTCATTAATATTCTCCACCTCGCGAAGAATGGTCATAGGGGCACCAAGCTGGTCCGCAACGTTAATAAAGCCTTTAACATCTTTGGGGAAGCACGAACCGCCATAGCCCAACCCGGCATTGAGGAAATGGCGGGATATGCGCTTATCCATACCGATTCCTTGTGCCACGAGCTCTACATCCGCCCCGGCTTTTTCGCACACGGCAGACACGGCGTTGATGTAAGAAATTTTGAGCGCCAGGAAAGAATTAGCGGCATGTTTAATAAGCTCGGCAGAATGTAAATCCACCTCCACAATCGGCGCATTAAAAGGCTGGTAAACACGCTTCATGAGGTCCATGGCTCGCTGAGAATCGGCACCAATCACCACACGATCCGGGTGCATGAGGTCTGCCACCGCACTGCCCTCTCTCAAAAATTCGGGGTTAGAGACAACGTCCACATCCACATCTCCCTTGGCATAACGAGCAATAACCTGATACACCTTACTACCGGTGCTGACAGGCACGGTAGATTTATCCACAATAACGCGGTACCCCATTTCGGGCGTCATCACATCCGCAATTTCATGAGAAACGGACTCGATGTACGACAAATCCACCGAACCGTCTTCATGCGGCGGCGTGGGCACGGCTATGAATATGATATCACAAGACTTGACGGCTTCTGCCAGTTCCGTCGTAAATGACAACCTGCCGGCAGATACGTTGGAGAGTATCATTTCCTCCAAATCGGGCTCATATATCGGCACTCGGCCCTCTCGCAAAGAATCCACCTTGGCTTGGTTATTATCCACACACACCACATTATGCCCTACTTCTGCAAAGCAGGTGCCGGTGGTCAACCCCACATATCCGGTTCCAATGATAGCAAGATTCATGTTATTTATCTTATCCTGACTCAAGATTACTGCAACCGAGCCCCAAAATCAAGTTTTTTATCCTTTTTATTTGGTCATGCAATTATAAACTTGACATGTCAATGCGGCATGATACTCTTGTATACATCATGAGCAAATATGTAAAAGGAGACATGACACCCGTGGTGCCAAAACGTTTCCGCACGGTATTCTTCATGCTCGTGGCGTGCTTTGCGCTGTGGGGGCTGTTGAATAACATGACGGACAACTTGGTGCCGGCATTTGAAACTATTTTCGGCATCAAGCCCTCGGAATCCGCAGGCGTGCAAATTTCGTTCTACGGGGCCTACGCAGTATTGGCTATTTTTGCCGCCATGATGGTGGAGGAATTTTCATATAGAACCGGCGTTCTCACAGGTTTAGGCTTTTATATATTGGGTGCGCTGATTTATATACCGGCATGTATTGCTCAAAGTTTCGACCTCTACCTGTTGGGCATATTCATTTTGGCCGGCGGTCTTTCCATATTGGAAACCAGCTGCAACCCCTATGTGCTTTCGCTCGGGCCGGAGAAAACCGCCGTGCGCCGACTTAACTTTGCCCAAGCCTTTAACCCGGTGGGCTCACTTGCCGGTATTTTCTTAGCAAAATACCTTATTTTGGCTAATTTGGAGGGTAACAGCAAGGCTGTCCAGCTCTTCTGGGTATGTGTGCCCTATGTAGGTTTGATTGCCGTGGCCGCGGTCATCTGGTTCTTCTTCGTGCGCTACAAAGCACCGGAGGGCGGCTCGGAGCAATACGAGATGCCCGTACAGGACGACTCCATGAAAACGGGCATCAGCAAACCGAAACTCATTGGGCTTTACCTGATTTGCATTGCAATTCCTGTCGGCATCCTGATTGCTGTCAACACATACTGCGAAAACCCCGGTATATTCGGTAACATGGTATACCAACTACTCTTTGTGATGGTTGGGCCTATCGTCTTTACGCTAATTATCCGCAATTACCGCCTAATGCTTTGCGAATTGCTTAAACTCCCCCGCTACTGGATGGGCATTATAGCGCAATTCTTCTATGTAGGCGTTCAGATTGCCGCTTGGACCTGGCTGAATAAATATTGCTGCAAGCAACTTGGCTTAGCCTCGGACGTAGCTGCAACCTACTATCTTATTTCTCTCATTCTCTTCATTGTATGCAGATGGATTGCAACCTACTACATGAAGAAATTTAACCCGGCAGACATGATGTCATTCTTTGCAATAGTTGCTATCGCCTGCTGCTTAGGCACCATGTACCTGCCGACTCATGTTCTGTTCAAAATCGGAGGTCTGCCGTTCTCTGCAAACGTCATCTGCCTTATCCTGATGTCCGGCGGAATGAGCCTCATGTTCCCGACCATTTACGGCATTGCCTTGGGCGGGCTCAACAACCGCTGCGTCAAACTGGGTGCAGCCGGGCTTATCATGGCTATTCTTGGCGGAGCCGTCATCACACCGTGGATGGGCAGCATTATCGAAAGCACAGAAAGCATCTGGTTTGGCCTAATCCCCGGCTGCGACGCCCAATGGGATGCAGAGCTTAAGACTTCCGATTTGGCCGTCCGAGCCTCATTCATCGTACCGGCTATTTGCTTTACAGTTGTGTTGATATACAGCCTGCTGTTCCGCAAGCCCCTCACTTCATCCGACAAATAAACATTTACCCCCAAAACAAAACGTATATGAAATACGACACATTACCGACCATCGGCATACGCCCGACGATTGACGGTCGTCGTCTCGGCGTTCGTGAATCACTGGAAGACCAGACTATGAACATGGCCAAGGCCGCGGCAGCCCTCATCGAGGCCAATGTGACCCACGCTAACGGCCAACCCGTTAAGTGTGTGATAGCCGATACCACCATCGGCGGGCCTGCAGAAGCAGCTGCCTGTAACCAGAAGTTTGCAGAAAACAACGTGGGCTGCTCCCTTATCGTGACCCCCTGCTGGTGCTATATTACGGAAACTTTTGAAACTGATGCCACCACGCCCAAAGCCATTTGGGGCTTCAATGGCACAGAGCGCCCCGGTGCTGTTTACTTGGCTGCCGCCCTCGCAGGCTATGCCCAAAAAGGTGTGCCGGCTTTCTCCATCTACGGCCACGACGTGCAGGATGCAGACGACACCAGCATCCCCGAGGACGTAGCAGAGAAGATTTTGCGTTTCGCCCGTGCCGGCCTTACCGTTGCAACGCTGCGTGGCAAAGGCTATCTTTCCATCGGTGGCTGCTCCATGGGCATTGCCGGCTCCATTCTCGACCACTCCTTCTGGGAAGCCTACTTGGGCATGCGCGTGCAACCGGTTGACATGACCGAGGTACGCCGCCGCATGGAGCTGGGCATCTACGACAAGGCAGAGTTCGACCTTGCCATGGAGTGGGCCAAGAAGTATGTGAAGATTGGCCCGGATCGCAACCGCCCGGACCTTGTACTCTCCCCCGAGGAGAAGGAGCGCACGCTGCGCGAAAGCATCCTGATGACCATCATCTTCCGCGACATGATGCACGGCAACCCCTACCTCAAGACCATCG
>SUVM01000130.1 GCA_015062015.1 Akkermansiaceae bacterium
CTGCTGTGGTGTTATGGTGGTTTTTACACCCTGTTTGCCCAAAGGTAATGCTTCCAATTCTTTTGCTGTTTCGCCGGCAGCCCCCTGCCGGAGCAGGTGCAAGACGGCTTCTGTGCCCGATGGAGAGAAAACAATATTGCCTTTTTGGGTTGTTGCCAGTGTGCTGAACATTTGTATGGCAAATTCATCTGTTTGCTGCTGTACCGGTTCTGCTGTGGCTAGGCCTGCAGCCAATGCCAGTGCGGAGATGAGAGGAGATTTCATGGTATGTTGTGTGTGTGTTTAGGGTTTTGCGAAAAAAAATCAGGGTAATTTCGGGCGATAATGGCCGGTGAGGGTGAAAGAAAAGAGCTCATCCTCTTCTTGTGTGCCGCCCCCGATGTTGTGAATGACCAAGGGTACGCCTTCTTTGTTTTTGCGGTCGCTCACAATCATCATATGCGGTATGCTGTCGCCCATGAGCATGCAGGTTACGATATCTCCCGGTAAATAATCTGCCGGATTTTGTGTAATCGCCACACTCCAGCCACGGCGGTTGAAATAGGTTTGCAGGTTCGGTACGCGGCGGTGATCTATGTTCTTATCCGGGCGTTTGAGCCCCCAAATTTTGCGGCTCGGATAGGCAGAAAAGTTGCGCTTCATATCCTCGTGTACGGCTTTTTGCAAATCAAGCCCCAAAAGCCTCATGGCGCGTATCACAACATCCGTACATACCCCGGATTCCTGCGCTACATCACCCCCGGGGTAGGAAAGTGTTACATAGGAGGGGTCGTAATCCACCGTGATGCCGATTTGGCGGCGGGCGGCCTCCGGCAGCCGAGCATCTGCCCAAAGGGGGCTTTGGATGCACCATATCAGTGTTAGGTAGGCAAGCTTGTTCATTTTTTTGCTTTTTTGGGGCGGGGTGTTTTTTGAGGGGGAGGTTCCGGCAGGCAGATGGGGGCATCGTACACCGGGCGAAAATGCCCTTGTATGGGGAATTTGAACAGGTCGTCATTCTCCTCTGTGCCGTTGCCGGAGTTGTGGATGACTTTGGGTACGCCTGTTTCTTCGTTGATGCGGTTGCTGACAATGAGGATGTGTTGCCAATCGTGCGCTTTATCCTCGTAGGTAACAATGTCTCCCGGTAAATAATCTGCCGGGTTGGTGGTGGGCGTGTCTGTGACACGCCAGCCGATGCGGGTAAAGAATACCTCCAGATTCGGGACGCGGCGGTGGTCTATGCTGGGGTCCGGGGTGCGCTGGCGCCATAATTTGCGGCCGGGGTAGTGGCGGAAGTTGCGCTTCATGTCCTCATGCACCAGTTGTTGTAGGTCTATTCCTTTGTGGCGCAAGGCGCGGATGACTACATCGGTACAAACGCCGGTTTCGATGGGGAGGTCGCCGCCGGGGTAGTCCAGCACTTCGTAAGTGGCTTCGTAGCGCACTGTCACGCCGATTTGTTTGCGAGCCATGGCCGGTAACGATGTGTCCTCCGGCGCGGGTGGTGGGGGTGGTGGCGTTTCTTCCGGCTCCGGGTTGCGGAGGCAGAGCAACAGGCAGATAATGCCCCCCAGCACAAGCAGTGAGCTGCAGATGGTGATGCAGAGCGTTTTCTTTTTCATGGTGCCGGGGGGTGTTGTTTGTTGTCTGTTTTTTTTCTGCGGTCGGCATGGTTGCCGCTTTTACCGGCTTGGCGTTCTTCTGCACGTTGTTTCCAGAGCGGCAGGGGGCTTTTGCGGGAGTGTTTTTTCTTTTTAGCAGCTTGTTTTTCTTGGTAGCGCGCGCGTTCTGTGGCAAGTTTTTCTTCTTTTTCTCGTGCAAGCTTAGCCTCCAGAATGCGTTTTTGGATGCGGGCAGAGTGGTCATTACCGGCCGGGGTAATGGTCCATGGCCCTATGCCGCCCGACTCTGTAATGGGCAGGCACAGCATGTCCGGGTCGATAAAGCGTATTTGCCGGTACAGCAGGTCTTTAATGGTTGCCAGTAGGCTTTTGGGCGGAAACAGCCCCGTTTTAGCCAGCTCTATGGTAAAAGCAATGCGTATGCGTT
Source organism: Akkermansiaceae bacterium (assembly GCA_015062015.1). Taxonomy (GTDB): domain Bacteria; phylum Verrucomicrobiota; class Verrucomicrobiia; order Verrucomicrobiales; family Akkermansiaceae; genus Akkermansia. The sequence goes on from SUVM01000130.1 coordinate 2,032, forward strand.
TGGCTTGCAGGCTCATGCGCGCTATGTCCCGCAGGGATGTGCCCTCTGCCGGGGTTTCCTCCGGGGCGCATAAGGCTGCCGTGCGCAGCAAAAACAGGCAGTCCCTTACCTTGCGGCACAGTTTCTCCACCAAATCTTTTACCTTGGGGCGGGCATTGAAGCGGTAGTCTTTTACCTCTACCAGCCACAGTTCTTTTTTGCCGGGGTGGTACAGCACAAAGTCCATTTCTTTGCAGCTGTTGCAAAAATTTTGAGCATGGTGAGAGTAAAAGGGGGAGCATTCGAAGCGGCATACATGGTAGCCCACTTCAAAGTTAAAGCGGTGTAACCCTTCTACACAACTGGTGCCGGGTTGAAACACGCTTAAATTTCTTCTGTTTGGTTGAAGTTCATATTAAGGTAGCGGTCTGCCTGTTCCATTTCGGCATCTAAGCTATCGATGCGGTCAATTTCGTCCAGAGAATTACCGGCAGAGGTGCGTACACCTTGTGCCGTGTTGTGAGCGGGCTGCATACCGAAGAATCTGCGCGGAATTTTGGCATGGCGTTGCTCGGCGAGCTGAATTACCAGCTCTCTGAGCAGGAAAAGGCTGTGCGTGGTCAGCATTACCTGTACCCCGGCATGGCACAAGCCCATGAGTATGCGTACCAAGAGGGGTAGATGAGAGGTGTTGAGGTTCATCTCCGGTTCATCCCAAAACAGGGAGGTGCCTGTGCGTATGGCTCCGTTGCCGATGAGGAGCCCCAGCGTGCCGATGCGCTTAAACCCTTCTGCTACCAGGTTGAGCTCCAGCGGCTCTTGCCCATGGCGTTGCAGGTAAAAGCGCCCGTTGAGCCGTTTCAGCCTGCCGGAGAGCAGTTGTTCTATTTGTTGGAGAACATAGTGCAGGGGACCGGGCAGGCGTTGCCCCTCCGGTTCCTCCTCTAAGGCGCGGCAGAGCTCCCAGCTGGCGGAATCCAGCAGCTCCGGGTAGCGTTTGCCCGCTTGCATGTAGCAGGGGTAGATGGATAGCACCTCTCGCGGAGAAATGAAAATGGCATTTTCCGCCAAAAATCGCTGCGGCAGTTTGTCGATGTGCAGGCCTTCTTCTTCTTTGTCTGCGGTGAAGGTGAAGCAGACGTCTGCCGCCCCGGCAGGTACTTTTTGCCCCTCCAGAGAAGCTTTGATGCGCGCCAAGGCATTGCCCCTGTTGCGTGCGGTAAGCGAGGTAAGGTTGTGTGTGCCGAACACGCGCAGCATATCCCGCCGCAAGCGTTTTTCTTCTGCCCACACCTCGGGGAGCTCTCGGCGTGCGCCATCGCATCCCCATTTGGTGATGGCATAGCAGAGCTTCATGAGGTGGCTTTTGCCGGAGTCATTTCCGCCGACGATGATGTTGAGCCCCGGTACAAAGGAGAATGACTCTTGGCGGGGAAAAACGGTGACGCCTTCTACTGTCAGTTTGCGTATCATATGCGTAGCACTGCGTATGAATGGGCGGTTGCGGTGTTGTGCGAGCGGTGGGTGTGTGCTGTGGGGTGGGGTTAGCCACGGATAACGTAGCCTTCTCTGCGGGGTTTGACGGGGGGGATGCCCCCCTCTGCCGCATAACCTAAGATGCAGATGGCGAATCCCTCGTATTTATCCTCCACACCCCATTTTTGCATAATGGCTTGGCCCTCCGGCAGCTCAAACATGCCTTTGCCGCGGTTAATCCAACAAGAGGCTACGCCTACCGCGTGGGCTGCCAGCATGAGTGTGCCCATAAGCAGAGAGGCATCTGCAATGCCGTTTTCGTTGGTTTTATCTGCAAAGACCACCACGGCCGTGGGGGCTCCGTACATGGGGTCTGTGTCTGTACCCATGACGGCGGCATTAAGCGCGGAGAGCTTGCTGAGCATAGCCGGGGCTTGCACAACAACCATTTGCGGGGATTGTTTGCCGCGGCCGGTGGGGGTCCAAGTAGCGGCTTCGAGGATGGTGTCGAGCTGGGCATCAGTAATTTGCTCGGGCAGGTATTTGCGGCAGCTGCGGCGGGTGCGAATATCGGAGATGGTTTCTTGCATGGTTGTAGTCAATGGTAAAGGTATTAACGGTGAAGAATGCCGGAGATTTGGCGTGTGATCTCGCGGTGTTGTTGTTGTAGCGGTTTGAGCATGGCATCGTGCCGTGCTACTTTGCGTTTGGGCTCGGTGTACAATTTTCGGTAGGCACTCACGCGGGAGGTGAGCAACTGGGCAATGTCTTCGCCAATGGCGGCTTCTAAGTGCTCGTGCAGCGTTTCTGCCAATTTCAGCACCTCGTGGCGGATGCGCCGAGCCGCAAAGCGGTGTAGGGCTGTGCCCCCCAGCCAAATGCAGCCCGCCGCAACTAATAACCAAGTTGCTATAGCGGTTTTGCCTAAAAAGCCCAGCACGCCGGCTGCTATCAGAGCCACGCATATCAGCAAAATGCAGGTTTTCATCCATGCGGTGCAGTCTAAATAAATGCGCGAGATGCTTTGGCGTATTCCGTTTTGGGTAAATGGTTTGTATAAATCTCTCCCCAAACGGGTGCGTAGCTCGCGGAGCTCGTGGCAGAGGTCAGCTTGCGGAAAATCGCCGATGTCGCACTCCATGGCGGCCTTCATACGCGGGCGCACGTTGCGCCAATGCCCGGAGCAGGAGAGCACAAAGTTGTCGTCGCTCGCTTCTTGCCGCGTTAATATCTCTTGGCGTAACGTGCGGTAAAAGAATTTCTCCGTCCCGGCCCCGAAAAGCTCCAACCGTACCAAGGTGAGCGGCGAAAGCCAACCGCCAAAAGCTTTTTTGACGGCTTGTAACGTGGCGGGCAGTGCCTGCAATGCGGCTTCGGCATAAGCATCCGTATATGCTTTTACGCCGGCAAGTTGGTGGCTGAGGAAGTTGTCTATCTCCTTATCCACAGCAGTAAGAAAACCATTGTCCTTTTGAGAAACCGTTTCTCTGGCACTCAGTATTTTATATTGCTTGTTAAGCAATTCTGTGGCGTTGTCTACAATTTGTTTGATGACACCCTTAACGCCTTGCGGCCCTTCCAAAGCCTCTTGTACACGTTGGGTAAAACCCTCCAGCCCTTTCATGGTGGTGGGGCTTACAAAACACAGTGCCGGCATGCTTTGCAATTTGCTGCGGCAAAAATTACGCAACAGGTCGTTGAGTTGCAGGGCGGCTTCGGCTGCTAATTTATCTGTATGGGTGACGGCTATCAGGCAGTTGCTGCGTTGGGCTTGGGGTAG
>SUVM01000131.1 GCA_015062015.1 Akkermansiaceae bacterium
CCATTTCACGCCTCAAAAAGCGCCAAAAACCGGGATAGTGCCGCAAGGGCTATCCCGGCCTTTTTAACGCGGAGGGTCGATAGATGCCGTATTCATACAATCGTAGCCCTCATCATAACTCATGGCTTTTCTGTCGGCCGCTGCGCGGGCTCCGTTATCCTTTTTACACGCCCCCGGGGTTGCGCTCGCCGTTGGCTCGCTACACGCTCCGGCTATTCCTCCGGCACCACCGGTAAAACAAGCGGGGTTACAGTCTCTTCCTCCCACGGGGCATAGAGACCGGACTGCACCAACACCTCTTGCGTAGCGAACCAAGGCATCAGGCACACATAAATGGGCGCATTGATAGCCACGGTCAGCGGTACATCCACCACCTTAGCCACCCAAGCCACCGGTTGCATGGTATAATGCAGCCAAGAGCAACGCGCCGCACCATTCTCGGGGCAATGGTAATAGTCATCCGCCTCGCCATAGGCCCATTTAGAGTCATCCGGGTATTGGCGTAACAGTTTTGGTCTGGGCTTGCAAAGCTTGGCGCGGGTGTAATCAAACTCCGCCTGCGGAACAAAGGAAGGACCGGATGCTTCCGGCACTTTTTTCTGCAACAAATGCTCTACTTCCCAGGCAGATAGGCGCTGTAAAAATATTTCTTTGGGGGCAGAGGCATCATGCTGTTCCCAAAAACGGAATCCGCCGCACGAGCCTTGGAAGGGATCCCAAGAATGGAAACAACGGGCGGAAACATGCTGCCAAGTGGCCTGCACCTCTACGTAATAGGCGTTGTCCAGCTCATAAATGCGCAAATCTTTAGGGTGGCCGTTATTGGGTACCACAACCGTGGTTTCCCGGCCAACGGCATCAACCACCCCGCCCAGATTCGGCACAACACAACTGCTGAGCAGGCTCCCACAAACGGCCATACCATAAAAAACGCGTCTCATGCAGACATGCTACCCATATACACGCCGAAAGTCAACGCAAAAAATGATTGCTTTTCCATGGGCAAACGTTTATAATGCACCGTGGAACAAGCCCCTGCAACAACAGATGAAAATAGAACCGCAAAACACCAAAAGAAAGCTGCTCTACCCCCTAGCTCTATTATGTGCGGGGTTGGCCGGCTGCGATGCCAATGCTCGCCAGCATGCCCCGGGGATTGTCCCCAGGGATAATCCCCCACCGGAGGAACCCAAAGAAGCCCCGCAAGACAAGCCGACCCAAGAACCGCCTTGCCCCGCACAACCGCAACAACCTGCGGAACCCGAAGAATTACCCCAAATCCTCGGCGGAGACGTGCCTTACACCCCCGAAGAAGAATAAAAGGGGCATACAAAAAACCAAGAACAAGGTACTTTAACTTTGTACTTTATACTTTGTACTTTACATTGTGGCTTGTACGTTTTTGCCAAAATATTGTTTGAGGGCATCTTGAGCGCGGGGGTCGCCTTGCAGAGCCGCGATGGTGAAGTATTGCTCTGCGAGGGAGCGGTTTTTCTCCACTCCACGCCCTTGCAGGTAACGCCACCCCATCCAGCGGGCGGCATTGGCGTCTCCCATATCGGCTGCTACAGAATAAAGGATAATGGCTCTCTTTTCATCCGCAGCCACCCCGTTGCGCCCCTCTGCATAGTCCACCCCACGCTCGCGGACGATATCCGGCGTGCCACCTTTCCCCAAACAGTAGTCAAAAAGCTCGTGCAGGGCAGCATGGCTACATGTGGAGGGATTCGTGATGCAGGCGGTCAGGTATGCGGCACACTCAGCATCTTGGGGTACATCAGCACCCGTGCTGTACATAGCAGCCAGCTGCCGCAGGGCTGCGGCATCTCCCATAGAAGCAGCAACATAAAGCAACCCTATACCATAACGCCGCGCGGAATCCTGCGCCCCGTACAGGCGCAAGCCGAGCTTGCGAATACCGGCAGCATCATTTGCTTCGGAAAGAATATCGTATTCATTATCAAGCGTCACGGCATACAGTCGCCACGGGGCTCCCTCTGTCTGAACGTGATTCTGCCCTAGGCTCATTTCCGCTGCTTTTTTGCGAAGCGCTTTCTGAAGCTCAGGAGCATAGCCGATGTCGTTGAAATATTCCAACAGCAAGCGAATGCTCTCGGCATCGCCGTCATTGAGCATAGAATAGCCCCATTTTTCCCCCTCTGCGGTGTTGCCCTCGGCAAAGGCTTCGTTCATCTTATCCAGTTTTTCCTCCGGAGTAAGTGCCAAAGCACTTCCGGTCAGCAAGCCGAGAAAGCAAAGCGTTTTGAACATCGTCTTCATAAAAAAACTCATCATGCCGGGGTGTCTGCCGTATGAGGTGCAAAGCTGCTTGGGCAGATTCTTGCTGCCATCCCCCGCCACCAAGCTTGGAGCGGGCTACCTGCATTCTTTCCCTGTAATTTGAGGTAGAGCAATACGATGCCTTGCGGGGTGTTCTGCACAGGGAGGGACATAAGCCAGGTACCATCTGCCGTTTGCAAATTCAAGTAAAAGCAATCTGCCGGCGGGCACCCGGGGGTGGAGGATTCTACAGCCTCCAGCAAAGCAAGAAGGGCTGCCGTCTCGGATGCAGTGAGAGCATGCTCTCTGTTGTCAAGAACCAACGTTGCCGTTACTGTTTTACGGAGAGCCTCTCTCACATGCTCTGTGGCTATGGGATTATAACCCTCGTCACCCACCGTTATCGGTTCTGCCGACACAACAGGAGCATAGAAGCATGCCATAAACGCAGCAAACATCATGATGGGGTACACTAATTTCTTCATTTGACACAGAATGTGAGAGATTAAAGCGGGGAAGCCGTAGTGCGGCGCACCCCATGCGGATGATAGGCAGATGTACCCCAACCGGGTACATAGCAGCCCGAGTAAAGGAGGTTCGGCTGGTAAATGAGCGACCCCTGCTTGGTGTAACCGTATACCGGGCGACCATCTGCATAGCCGAAAATCGGGATGCCGTCAGAGTCGTAGCGCGCAGGCTCCCACATAATACCGTTCGAAAAGCCGGTTTGTGCAGCGTTGGTTCCTGTCTGAACCGGGGCTTTAGGGGTGTAGTATCCGTCTGTCAGAAAATCTTCCAACAGGATTTCGCAGGAGCAGAGCGAAAAAGCCAGTCCTGCGCCAATCATAAAATGTGACAGTTTGTGTTTCATATCTTTTTACTCTTTGTACCTTAATCGATTTTAAGGAACGCATAGTAGCGTACCATCTGACCCTTGTTTTTATTTGTTGAAATTGAGGTGTACTTTGTGCACTTCGAATAAGTACTCTACGGCTTTACGAACATGTTTTTGCACGATTTCCTGAAGGTTATAGCCATTCTCAACGTTGTCCAGATAGTGATACTTGCTTTTGATATGCTCTTCCAAACCGTACATAAACTCATCAGTATTATATAACGAGGTCAACATATCAACGATTTCCGTTGTTATCAATTTGCTATAAGAGGCATCAACATCGGTTGCGTCATCCCCGATTTCTTTCTTGTAGGTCTTAAGTGCCATGGCTTCATCTAAGGCTGCTGTTACCTTATTTCGGTTATGCTCTGCCATATCTTTGAGTGCCCCGACAACGTGTTCATCCCAAGTCTTGAAATAGGCCATGTACTCTCTCATTGCAATCGCCGGAGCGTGTGTGGCGTAGGTTGCTGTAAGCCCTCTAACTTGGAAATAGATGAAAAGACGCGGAAACTCAGCGTTGCTACAATACTCTCTCAACGAAACGGAACCACTGTATGCTTGCGTATCATCAAACAGTATGCGAGAAAGATACTTGTCAGTTTTATCTATTGAAGGCACAGCTGCGGTACCGAAATGTTTAATCCATGCTTTGGTGTAACCCCTTTCGTTTTCTCTGTATTGTAAGGCGGAATATAAGATTTTGATACCGTGAATCGAGTCCTTTTTAAAATATTTTATCATTTCAGCGAATGCTTCATCCGTTTCCTTGCAGGACTTGAGGTATGTTTTGAAACGGTCCGCTTTTTGCAGCCATTCAAACCAATCGTCATCATGGGCACCGCAGGCTTCTGCAAACTCTTTGCCGGCCCAGAACTTGGCGAGCAATTCGCACCTGTTAATGTTCTTCCGGATTTCTCTGTATTGAGCCTCTGTCAGATTACGGCGTGCTTGTTCTAAAGTAGAGTGAGACAAGGGACCTTCCATAAACTGCCCGGCGGAGGGAGAAAAACGCATCTCACCGGTGAAGTAACCGACAATGTCTGTATGCAACTCGGCCGGGCTTTGCATGAAACCGGTTGCCTGGCAGTATTGGTCCGTTGTGAGGTCATCGTACCTACCGGCAAAACTACGGCTTCGGGACACAATGGCCTGATAGGCTTTGCGATTTTTGCTGAGGAACAAAGCGCCATCATTAATCATGGATTGCAGTTCTCTTTGTGCGTCTTGCTGTTCTGCGGCTGCCACTTCTTCCTCCGTAAAAGTGAAACCTTCTTCTGCGAGTGCATGGGGCATCCCGGCAAAACAAGCGAGCGTCAATAAGTGAAAAATATTTTGAATTTTCATGAGTGTTGAAAGGAGCTATAAATTAAAGCAGATTAAAAACGGATTTCATAATCATCCACATACCAACGGTCACCGCCCTTGCGGATGAGTTTATGGACATTTTTACCACCGACCTGTTTGCCGTTTTCATCAAAGGCTTGACTCTTCACGGTAGCGTGCTCCACCTTTTCGCCTTGCATTTTGGTGAGATGACCGCGCTGCGAGTCATCCAAGAAGAAGTTTTCCAAATCATTCTTCTCATCATGCCCCTTGACAACGGTAATCTTAGTATCGCTGAAAACGGCGTGTACATACTCACCGTGCAGGCGCTGCTGGTGCAAATCCCAGTGATAGCGCAGCAAGGATTCTGCTGTTTCCGTAGCATAGCGCGCGGGGTTAATGCATTTGCGGTACAGGTCGTAATTCTTCTCTTTGATAGCAGCGAGGAAGATTTCCATCACGCGCTCCGGTGTGGCATCTTGCGGCACGTCTTTCTCCGTGTACCAGCCTTCTTTGATGCCGGCCACCTTGTCTTCCTCCACAAAGGTGCCACTCTTGTCATGATGCGCATCAAAAGTGGCAACAATTCGGCCATCGATGTAGAGGGCCTCGGGCTCCACAATCCATCCCCAAGCCATGTTGAGACGGCGGTTGCCGGGTATTTCCATGACAGGCCCCGTTATTTTACCCAATACAGTGAAATTGAGGTTTTCTCCTAAGGAGGCATCTACCTCTCGGCGGAATCGTTTGATAGCCTCATAC
>SUVM01000132.1 GCA_015062015.1 Akkermansiaceae bacterium
TCCTACCACTCTAAGGTGGACGGGCAAACCCACTTGGCCTTGGTACATGGCGAGATTGACCCCGCCAAGCCCGTGCTGTGCCGCGTGCATAGCGAATGCCTTACGGGCGATGTATTTGGCAGCCGCCGTTGCGACTGCGGCAGCCAGCTGCACACCGCCATGCGCCGCATTGCCCAAGAGGGCGGCGTGCTGCTTTACCTGCGCCAAGAGGGGCGCGGCATTGGGCTATCTGCCAAGTTGCACGCCTACAAGCTCCAAGAGCAAGGGCTGGACACGGTGGATGCCAACATAGCCCTCGGTTTCGCCCCGGACCTGCGAGACTATGGCGTAGGTGCCCAAATTCTGCGCGACCTCGGCGTTACAAAGTTGCGCCTTCTCACCAATAACCCCAAGAAAATCGTGGGCCTTGCAGGCCATGGGCTGGAGGTGGTTGAGCAAATGCCCATCATCATCCCCGCACATGCAGATAATCAAGGATATATGGATACCAAGAAAAAGCGCATGGACCACATGTTGTAAAGGTTGAAAAGTCGGGGGATTGATTTTTTCAATTCCCCGCCTTTTCTCTTATCTTTTTACGCTACTTTACACAAACACCTCCGGTTGCTTGGGCTCTGCAGCAACAGCATTAAGGCGTTGGGTAAACACATCCAAAACTTGTGCAGGTAAAAGGCGCGAACGGCGGAAACATACCGCCACACAACGCATGCAAAGAATACATTTAGAAGCATCCGTTGTATGCGGCGCATGTGCCGGTATGGCTCCCACCGGGCATAAGCGGGCACAACGCCCACAACCTCGGCAAGATTCCAAAGTGAGCGGCACAACAGGCATCTGCGGCAAATCTTTATAAGGATAATTGCCGGGTACAGTAACGGGGCTCTTATCCCCCGCAGCAATTTTAGCTGCCACAGCTTTGCCAAAATCGGCAGCGGCGGCTACATCCTCCGCATTGGGACGCCCCGCAGCTATGCTGCGTACAATAGAGTGCTCTGCGATAAAGGCAGCAGCAGCCACCACAACAAAACCGCAATCCGTGAGCACATCTTTCAGCTCCAGCAGCGCGTCCTCGTAAGCACGGTTGCCGTACACCACCACAGCCACAGCAGGCTGCCCCTGCCCGCTTATCTTACGCAATCGCTCCACCGCCACAGCAGGCAACCGCCCGCCATATACCGGCAATACGGCCATCAACGGCGTGAGCAGCGGCAACGGCTCCACCTCGGTACACAGGTCTATCTTATTTACCTGCATTGCAGGCACTATGGCATCTGCCACACGCTGCGTACCACCTGTGGGGCTAAAAACGGCTTGAGTGAGAGTAATTGTGTTCATATGCTGTCCGTCATTTTAGGTATTAGTTAAAACTAAGTCAACGATAAAAATAGTAAGTTTTTAAACGAAACGTACACGACAACGACATAAGAGAGAGGATGCGTGCTGAACGTTGTGACGAGCTAAAGACTTGACAAGCGAAGGGAGATACAGTAAATAGGAGGAGCAATGAAACACCTTTTACGACTGATGGCATTGAGTCTGGCCGGGCTCGGCAGCATCGCAGCAACACAAACGGCCACGGCACAAGAGCGTATCACCTACGCGGATGTGCAGGATGGGGAACAGAGCGTGAACTACAAGTTCTGGGTATGCATTGTGGGCTGCCCGAAACAAGCCGTAACAGCCATAAGGCTGGACACGATAGTGTCTATCAACAAACACACCTACACGGTGGACAATATGGTCATTAAAGAGGTAACAATAGATACGCGGGGCAATAACAGCATCCGTTTTTATTGCATGAACAATAATCCGCAGGCACAAAAGATGGCAGAGCGCAGCAAAAACACGCGCAAGCTGATTGATAGCAAGACCGGCGGGCTTACCACGAAGCCGGCCAAGTTGTTCCCGGACGGCACCTACAGCCACAACATAGAGTATTTGATAGACGACCCGAAGAAGCTGGACGACATTTACGAATCCGCGCTCAACGCCATGATACGCAACCGAGGCTGCACCTACAAAGTCAATTAATTTTATGAAAACATACATCACATACGCACTGGCAGGGCTTGCGGCAGCAACCGCACCGCTCTGCATGGCTCAGGATACAACCGCGCAGCGCCCGACGGCCGCGCCGCACAAAACACAAGTAACTTGGGAAGAGGCCAAGCAAACCATGTCTTACCTGCTGGGGTTGCAGCTGGGGGGCAGCCTTAAGTACGATTTGCAAGCCGTACAGGTGGCGGACATAGATGAAACAACACTCCTCAACGGCATAGCAGACGGTTTGCGCAATCATGTTGCGCCCGAAATGCAGCAAAAGGATGTGGCAAACTGCCTGCAAGTCATCATCAATGAGATGGAGCGCCGCGCCGAAGCAGAGGCGAGCGGCAAAGCCCTTGCCCCCATACCGGCAACAACCCAAAGCCACCTGCCGTCTTGGGCAGAAGCCAAGCAGGTGTTCAGCTACCTTATCGGCCAACAATTAGGGTGTAGCTTGGCACAAGAGCTTACCGAGCTGAACATTGATGATATAGACCGCACCAAGCTGATGCAAGGCATAGCCGGTGGCATAGCAGAGCAAATAGACCCGCAAATGCAAGAGAAAGACACCCAAGCCGTAGCTGCCATTTTTGTAGCGGAAATGGATACCAGACGAGAGGCAAAAGCCGTTGCCAACAAGGCAGAGGGCGAAGCCTTCCTGGCAGAGAACGGCAAAAAAGAAGGCGTTGTCACCACGGCCAGCGGCTTACAATACAAGGTGCTGACCCCGGGCACCGGCCGTACCTACGATGAAAAGAAGGACACACCGTCTGCCATTGCACAGGTTATTTACGAAGGGCGCAAGATAGACGGCACCATTTTTGATGCTCAATCCAGCCCCATAGAGTTCCCCTTAAACGGGGTTGTACCGGGATTCAGCGAAGCCCTGAAGCTGATGCCCGTTGGCTCTGAATGGGAGATTTACATACCGTCGGACCTGGCCTACGGTGCCAATGGACCGGGCGTTATAGGGCCGAATGCCACGCTGATTTTCAAGATGAAGCTGGTAGGATTCAAGGCCCCGAGGGGCAGCATGCTGAACCCGATTCAGACCAGCCCCGAGGAGATGCAGCGCATCATCGACAGCGCTAAGCCCGAGCAAAACTGAGATTTTGCAGAGTCGGCTCAGCATCTGCCGATTCGGCACGCAACAAACACTCGTTGCCGCCTAGCGGCGCGAGTGTTTTTTTCTGCTTGCTGCGGCAGATTAGGTGCGAAAAAAACTTGCAAACCCGGTATTTTGTGTTAGCATGTAGGTAAGGTAAGGCGGCTGTTTGCGCTACCGCATACAGCCATTGAGCATCTTAAAAAACGTTTTCCCATTCTCAACCCACCATGAAAATCCATTTCTGCGGCGCAGCACAAACCACCACCGGCTCTCAGCACTTGCTGGAGGTAAACGGCAAACGCATTCTGCTGGATTGCGGCATGTACCAAGGGCATCGCGAAGACCAATTGCGCATTAACCGGGACTTTCCGTACTTCGACCCCAAGAGCGTACACTGCGTTGTGTTGTCTCATGCGCACATAGACCACTCCGGCAATTTGCCGAATTTGGTAAAGAAGGGATTTCGCGGGTTTATCTACACCACCTACGGCACACGCGATTTATGCTCGGTAATGCTGGCAGATGCCGCAAGAATTCAAGCAAGCGATGTCAAGTTCCTCAACAAAATGGATGCCCGCAAAGGCGGAAGCGGCAACGTGGCAGAGGTTATATACACAGAGCAGGATGCCGAGGCCTGCATGCGCCAATTCCTTACCATAGGCTACCATATGCCGCTGCCGATAGCACCGGGCGTAACCCTCAACTTCTACGATGCAGGGCATATCCTGGGGGCGGCACAAGTAGTGTTGGATATTGATGATGAAGAAGACGGGCAACATAAACGGCTCTTATTCTCGGGCGATATAGGCCGCGGCAACAACGAGCTGCTGCGCGACCCGGAACCGGTGGAGGATGTGGACATCATGCTCATGGAAAGCACCTACGGCGGGAGGTTCCACGAGTCGGGCACACGGGCAGACGACACCTTTATAGCCACCATCAAAGCCGCCATGAAACGCGGAGGCAACGTCTACATACCGGCCTTTGCGGTAGAACGCACCCAGCAACTGCTCTACCTGCTCAACCGCGCATACCGAGACGGCAAAATGCCCAATTACCCCGTATATGTAGACAGCCCGATGGCCGTAAGTGCCACAGAGATTTTCCGCATTCACCCCGAGTGTTTTAACAAAGAGGTGTACGATTTCCTGTTCAACGAGCGAGACCCCTTCGGCTTTGAACAACTGCACATGGTGAGAACGGTTACGGAGTCCCAACGCCTTAACAACATGAGGGAAAAAGCCATCATCATCTCCGCCTCCGGCATGTGCGAGGCCGGCCGCATTCTGCACCACCTCAAAAACGGCATCAGCCGAGACAACAACTCCGTGCTGTTTGTAGGCTACTGCGCCGCCAATACCCTTGGCCGCCGCATTATGGACGGTGCGCTGGAGGTCCGCATCTTGGGGGACCTCTACCCCGTGCGCGCCAAAGTTATTTCTCTCGACTCATTCTCGGGCCATGCAGACCACGGAGAGCTCATTAACTACTTTGGCCGCACCGGCGGCAAAAAAAGCAAAGTATACTTAGTGCACGGAGAGAAAGAATGCACAGCAGCCCTCAAAGCCGCATTGGTACCGCTGCACCCGCAGGGGGATATCCATATAGCCCACCTCAACACCTGTGTAGAGTGCTAAACCGCAAAACAGCCGGAGCGACTGCACCGCAAAGACGCGCTGCGCACTTGCGTTATACCCCGAAATTTGCTACAACAAAAGCATGATGATAAGCCGCTATCTTGTTTTAACAAGCGCACTGGGCATGGCGTGGCTATTCGCCGGGTGCGATGGGTCTTCTTTTAACAAAGTGGAAGAACAATATGCCGAAATGCAATACGTCTTCCGGGAGCTTAAGGAAAAAGAATGGCTGGCCGAAGAATTATGGGATATAGCAGAGGCAGAACAGCTGCTGCAACACTACGCAGAAACCCAAGACGCAAGCTATGCCACACCTAAACACAAGCTCACCATGCTGCATTTGGCTTGCCTCTTCAAAAAACCGGCTCTGGTGCTGCACCTGCTCAACAACGGGGCAGATGCCAATGCCGCAACAACGGATGACGAGGGAGCCCCGGCAGACACCCGTTACGTT
>SUVM01000133.1 GCA_015062015.1 Akkermansiaceae bacterium
GGCGACAAGATGAATAGACGGAGGTGCAGCCGCGCAGCGGCGGAACCTCCGGCACAGATAATAACATCATGGAACCCCGTCGGAGACGGCGGTGACAGAACCCAACGCACACGACACCCCGCCGATATCATAAACGACATTCAAAATCCAAAATACGCCATAACCGTAATTCCCACGCCCCGTTTTTCACATCTTGCGCTACCATGAAAAACAACTCTGTTGAGTTGTGGTGAAAAATGCTGCGCATGGTGAAAAATTCGGCCCCGGGAGCCGAATGATGAAAAAAACGCGCCCCGTGCGGGGCGCGTGGTGAGGAGAAAGCGGGGCGGCGTAGGAGGGCAGGATTAATCCCACTGGTTGTTCAGGGATTTGGTTTCCTTTTTCACCTCCATGTTACGCTCGGTCTTGCCGGAGATAGCGGGGGGGGAATCCGTTACCATATGCATGTCGAGCACCTCTACGATGTTTTTACCGGGTTTAAGGAACTCTGCGGGGCAATAAAGGCGTTCTTGCGGGCCGATATGCCAGTAGCGGCCCAGCAAGTGGCCGTTGACCCACACATAGCCTTTTTGCCACCCGGTCATGTCCAGGAAGGTGTCGTGCAGGGTTGTCAGCTGCACTTCTGCACGGTAGAGAGCCCCTTTTTCCGTGTAGCGCGCATGCCCGGTTTTGCGTACGGGCACGGGCACAGCAGTAAGGGGCATGCGCTGTACATGCCAATGGTTCAGCACAACATCTCCCAACAGCACGGTACCTACCACGCCTTTGCGGTCTTTCTCCATATAGGAGCCGAAATTGACATGCCCGAAGGTATCTGCCACCACTTTCAGCAGCTCGCTCTTGGTGCGCGCCGGCAGTTGGATAGAGGTTTGCCCTTTGCAGCGATCAATGGTGCCCACATAGGAATCCCCAACATACACTAAGCCGTAGTCGTGCACATGGCAGGTAAGCGTAGCAGCGGGGCCTGCCGGGATGGTGGTGGTATAAATGCCAATCCCCTGATTTTGGCCCAAGCTTTCGAGCGTGGGCGGTGCAGAAAAGGCGGCGGATTCCCGCACGGTTTTCAACTCATGGAAGTCTGCCACACGCACGGGGCGGAAGGCGGGTACCTCCATGGTGGGGGGAGTTTGGGGCACGGCGGGGGTTTTCAATTCGGGCAAGGCCGTGAGGATGATGTCGCGATACTCAAAATATTCTTGGGTGAGGTTGCCGTTTTCTCCCACAGGGGAGCCGTAATCGTAGCTGGTGAGGTCCGGCTCAAACTTGCCGCCCTGCTCGTTGCTGTTAGCCCCGGCCGTAAGCCCGAAGTTGGTACCGCCGTGGTACACAAACAGGTTAAAGGAGACGCCGTCTTTCATATACCAACGCACGGAGTCGAGCGTTTTGCGGGTGGGGGTCCAGTTGCCCTCTCCCCAGTGCCGAAGCCACCCGGGATACGTCTCGCTCGAGAACACCGGTACCCCCGGGGCAATACGCAGGGCATTGCGCATGTCGGCAGGGCGGTCTGCGGGGTCCAAGCCCACGGCTACCCCCTTGGGTACAAAGCGCAGGTGGTGGTTAGAGGAGCCCTCCGACAAGTAGAACGGCCCCGCCCCTTGGGTCTCCCAAAAATTTTTAAGCCACTCGATGTAGGCGAGCTCATCGTGGGGGGATTTGTAGCTGCCGTACTCGTTCTCCAGCTGAATCATCAGGATGGGGCCGCCGTTGCGGCAAAGACGCGGGATGGCTATCTCTGCCATTTTCTCCAAGTAGCGGGTTTGCGCCTCCATAAACTGAGCGTTTTTGGTGTTACGCAACGGCGTTACCGCGTCTTTTACCAAATAGGTGGGCAAACCACCCAAATCCCACTCGCCGCATACATAAGGGCCGGGGCGGAACAATACCCACATGCCCTCTTCTTGGCACAGGTCGATAAAGGCGGCAATGTCGTTCCGGCCGGTAAAGTCCCAGCTGCCGTCCGGCTGTTCCAATTGGTTCCAGAAGGTGTAAAAGGCAATGGTATTAAGCCCCATGGCTTTGGCTGCGCGTATGCGGTGCTGCCAATACTGACGCGGCACGCGCTGCGGGTGTATCTCTGCAGAGCGTATCTGGAAGGGCTTGCCGTCCAACATAAACTCACGCCCTCCATCCCCGCCGAAACTCATCTCTGCGGGGGTACCCTTCTGCGGTTGCTGAAAGTTCTTCATAGCGTCTACACCGGCCCATACAGAGCCGGCTGCAAACACCGCCATCGCTATACTTGCCCATGCGGTCTTCATAGTCTAAAACCTACCAGTTTACTGGTTATTTGTCAAGAAAAAATCTCCGCACCAGCCGCCGACCGGGGGTAGGAAAGCAAGGCGCAGCCGCACGGAAAAGGCTCGGAATTTGCAGGGCAAACTCCGAGCCGACATAACCGATCATGTATCAGGATCAGAAATTGATACGGTAACCCACCGTGCCGTTAAAATGGGTGTAGCTGCCGCGCAGCTCGGCAGACGCATCGATAAACAACGCGCTGTCGGTGCCGAGAGGCAAGGTGAGCCCTGCGCCGAGTTCTACGCCGAAGGCGTCCATTTCGGCACTTTCTACCGTAGCGCAACCGGCCGCATGCAAGAAGGCAACATCTGCCGAGCTGCGGCGGTCCCCAACATCGACACGCGCCAGGGCGCGGGCCTCGAAAATCGACTTACGGTTAAAGATGGTTTCGCCCAGCTCTGCCTGCAGGCGCGCGCCTAAGCCAAAGGTAACGGTATCCAGGCTTTGCTCGCCGACGCTCAGGGCAGCGTTGCTGCCGGACTCTTGGTAAGCATCCACCGAGGTGTGGCGGTACATCACATTCACCACGGGTTGCAGGCAAGCGGTGCGGGCTTCGTTGAGCACAAAGACGTGCCCTAACTCGTACATCAGGCCAAACGCCATGCCCTCGGTGTCTCCTGTGGCGGTGTAGCTGCCGGCGCTATGAGAAACCGTGCGGTTGACGCTCATATCTGCCATACCGATGGTACCGACAAATGTGTGGGTCCAGGCGCTGCGGGCATAGCGGGCAAAAAGCGTCAGGTAATAGGTATCCATATCCCCGTCGGCTCTGTCCGGGCCATCGGTGCTCAAATCGCCATACATGGCCGTAAGCGCAAAACCTGCGGTAAGGTGGGGTGTTATATCAACATCCACCCCCAATGTGCCGCCCCAACTGTCGAGCTGATAGCCGGGGTATTGCCCCTCGCCGTCCAGCTCGGTAAAATCTCCCTCGGCATTCACCCAAGCGTTGTAGTACGGCATATCGGGGTGTGCGTGGTTCAGATTAGCCCCCATGGTGGTGGTGCGGTTGCGAATCGCCCGCAGGCGCCGCTCCACATCGCCGCTCAGGGCCATACCCAAGGTGGTGACGGACGAGCCGGCAACGGCTGCCAAGCCATCCGGTGTTAAGGCAGACGCATCCACACTATCCAGCACGCGTGCCAGGTCCGACCCCGGCTGCGAGCTCTGCGGGTCGTCCTGCGCAAAAGCGGCGTTAAGCAGTTGCACGCCGGCAGCGGCATTGCCGGTGGCATCTGCATATTTTTGGGTCACATAATCGGGGTTGGTCATGGCATGCAACACCACGGCTTGCTGCGCGGTATCCCACACCAAATTGTAGGCGTGCTTGCTGCCCTCTGCGGCAACGCGCTCGTTGGCAGAGTTGCCGTTGAGCGTCAGGCTCACCTCGGCGTACTCGGCGGTGGGGTCTGTAAGGGTAAGCAACACGTTTTCGCCCGTAGCGTTGGCCAGCAGGTGAGAGTCCATCACAAAATTAAGGCTCGTGGTACCTGCCGCCAAACGGGCTGCCGTGAGGGTGGAGTCCGGGTGCTCCCAATATACCGTAGATTGCTCCAACGTTAAAGTGCCGCTCACGGTAAGAGAAGCCGCCGCCCCGCCGGAGCCCAAGTGCAGCTGGTTGACGGATACCTCTTCTGCATAGATGGCAGAGGCCCCCTCCGCCAAAGAGAGGAACGAAATGCCCACATGTTTTGCAGGAGAGAGCGCGGACTGCACCTGCAAGGTGGGTACATCCACACGCCCCATGGCAATGGAAGACGACGCGTTGGCCAGCCCCGTAAGCTGCATGGGCACGCCATCTGCGGCATCGCCCACATACACGGTACCCGCCCATGTATCTGCCAGCTTCACGCCGCCTTTGGCGTGCAGCGTGGCGGCATTCTCTGTATAGTAGCTACCGGCTCCGCTCAGGTAAACAGCTGCGGCATCAGAGGCAATATTGTTGCGGCTCAGCGATGCCCCGTTTTGCAGCTCTACCGTGCCGTTGCCTCCTATGGCAGCCGCAGCGGCGTACTCTTTGCCCACTTGCAGGGTGCCGCCATCCAGCTGCACGGCAGGGGTAGCATTGTCTGCCAAGAGTTGCTCCCAAGCGGCATCTGCCACCGTTGTGCCGCGCACCCAGTACACAGAGGTATCGGTGCCTTGCGAGACATACACCTTGCCGTCGCTCTTCAGCTCTCCGGCAATACCGCCGATAAGCCAGCGGGCATCGGATTGCAGCCCGGCCAAGTTACCCGTCACTACGGTGTAAGCATCCGTCTCGGTGCAATAGCCGCTGTTATCTGCGGCGCTGTATGCCAGCGTTTGCTCTGCCGTAAAAGCATTCTTGTTCAGAATCATCATGCCGCTAAAGCTCAAATCGCCCTGCGTCAGCGTAATTGTATCTGCCAATGTGGCATAGGCCAAATGCACGGATACGGCATCCACCGTAATGGTTCCCAACGACAAAGGACTGCCTTTGCTGCCATCCAACACCGTGGTACCCACCAGCGTTGCCCCGGTAACAGAGGTGCCGCCGGCAGCGGTGATGTAATCGGAGATTTCCACCTCTCCACCCGTAATCTGCACCTTGCCTTTACCGGCGATGGTCTCCAGAGACACGCTGCCGCCGCTTATCGCAAAAACGTCCTCCGCACTGTCGCCAACGGTAAGGGTTTTCCCCTTCAGAGAACCGGCCTCCACCGTCACGTTTTCTGCCGTTACCGCAAAGTCAAACTCTACATCGGCACCGTTTACCGTCAGGGTATCCGTCACGCTCAGGCTTGCCGCGCCATCTGCCGTAAAGCGGTATGTGCCTTGCGTCAGGCTCATGTTGCGGGCTTGGGCATCCCCCGCCACCGTTACAGCGGCATCCGTATAGGCGGCGTTATCAAACGCCACATCCGCCGCCTTGGCCGGCAAAG
>SUVM01000005.1 GCA_015062015.1 Akkermansiaceae bacterium
GCCGGAGGGTAACTTCTACATGAAAGGCGGTATTGATACCGTAGAAAAAGCCTGATAAACTATGGCACTCTATCTCAAAATCATCACGCCCATGCGCACCGCGGTAGATACCGAGGTAAGCAGCATTTTAGTCCCTTCCACTCAAGGAGAAATGGAGGTACTCCCCGGCCATACAGACATTATTGCAGCATTGGATAACGGAGAGCTCACCTACCGCCCCATAGGCGGGGAGACGAAGAGTGTATTCGTAGGCGGTGGTTTTTTGCAAGTCGATAAAGGCCACGCCTTGTTGGTAACGGATACAGTGTTGGAAGCTCACGAAATTGATTCTTCCTCCATCGAAGCGGCCGTAGCCAAGGCTCAGGAGGCGTTCCGCAATCAGGCATCCGTTCTTTCTCGCGAGGAATCCACCCATCTGGCGGCAGCCATTGCCCGCCAGCTCGCTATGCTGGAGTATCGCCGCAAAAAGCACATCTAAAGGCGTCCGTCTTTACAAGTATTTAACAAGGAGCAGGTTATCCCCTGCTCCTTTTTCTGTTCAAATTCAAAATGACGGCTTCGGCAACCCGGATATGCCGAAGCCGAATCAATCAAAATAATGGCGGGGCTTACATCATTTGACGCAAGGCTTCCTTAAGGTCTTCGCTGCCGTAAAAATCTTGCTCCATCAGGGATTTAGCAACAGCCTTTTTGCGAGCCCCGATTGCGGTAGATTCTTGCAACAACTTTTTAATAAATCGGTTGCGCGTATCAGCATCACAATGTTCTATCTTCTTGTAATCCGGGCGCAGCTCATGCACACGCCCCATGATGAAGAATAATTCATCTGCTACAGCATCTGCAGATTCCTTATCCTTTACACTTTCCAAAAGCTCTACAATACGCACTTGGATAGCGCACAATTCGTCAAACGCGGCCTCCACCTTGGCAACATCTACACCCTCTGCCGGATAATCGGACAGAGAGGGTATAATTTCTCCCACGCCGGCAGCGGATGCAAAGGATATAGAAGCGGCAAGAGTCAAAACAAAAGATTTCAGAGACGTATGCATGGCACTAGTCTACCATAATGGATGCTTTTGTCAAATGTTTCAGGACAAAAGCTGCGCATATTTCTCGCGGAAGCGTTGCAACAGTATCTTGCCATACTCGGCATAAGACATTCTTTTAGCGAATGATACATGATACTCATCAAGCTCCCAAGGTAAAAATTGTCTGCGTGATTCTTCATCTAATTCGCATGCATCCCAATCAAGATAATCGGAAAGGCAGGCTTGTTGCGCTTCATTTAAATAACCCATCTGCGAACGTGTATAAAGTTCTAAGTCGGAGTGTGGCGCCAAACCGGGATAACATATCACAATCCCGTGCAAGCTTCCTATAAGGAACCGAGGAACCAAAAAACGATACGCATGCGGGCCGGCATAAGACAACGCACACGAGCAAGCGCTCAACAAATCATCCGGTATGTTCTGCCAGTCATCCCGTTCTTCCAAAGGTGCCAACAAGGCTTGCGCTTCCGGCGACATATAGTCATCCTCAGCTTCTCCGCCAAGCAAGACGCGTACTTCTCTATAGCAAGTAACACCAGCAAAAGCATGCCGAATCCGTTGCTCAATTTCCTTTTCAACCGGGCATAACTCTATGGGCATCGGCTCATAACTCTGTCGATTCTGCTCCACCTTACGAAGAAATGCAGCGGCTTCTTTTAGGGCAGCCCGAGAAAAATTATTTTTCAGTGCATTCGCAGATATGTCTGTACTGTTCATAACATTATAAATCATTCCAACGGGTACCGGCAGCGGCACCATAATACGGGTGAGACCAAAGCCGACGAGCATTGAGCCCGGGAGAGGCCAGCCCCAACAAAAAGCGCTTACGCTGGTTTTGTTGATAAAACTCCGGCAAATCCGCATCCGGGGGCAATTCCGGGCATGGCGGCAAGGGCGGCAAAACAGGCTTTTCTCCTCGGCAAGCAGAGCAATGCCCACAAGGCGGCATAGCAGCACCTGTAAAATACATCTCCAACGCGGCATTGATACAAGGAGACGTGCTCAATATATCACACAATGACGCATAACGTAATAAATCGCCGTCTCTCCTGCGCGCATAAGCTTCAGACAAATCATTAGCTATCGCCTTCGGCTCTTTGGGGTTAAGAGACTCAATATATACAGCTTGCTGCCTGAACGAAATATTCCATTCTCCGGATTCCTCGCATTCTCTCAATTGAAGCAAAGCCTCTGCAAAGCTACAATTCCAAGCATCTGATGCGGCTTCTATTTCTCCTTCGGGATGTGTGTTAAGCCAGCATAAGCGGGCAACTTCCTCGGCATCTCGCCCATCTGCAATAACAGAAAAAGCAAAAAGGGGCTTAGCTTTATAATATTTATAACCTTTCCCTATAAGGCGTACAGCCCCGGCCTGTTCTAAATGCCATAAAGCACGCAGGGCAACATCATCAGGGACATCGCAGCAGGTTCCCAGCTCCCAAAGAGAAACACATCTCTTACCGTGTGGCAACAACCACCGAACAGCACGCAATACTCCCTCTACATCCGGTTCTGCAGCATAGATTCTATTTTGCGCATCGATTCTCCCCGCCTCAGACATCAATACCAAAGAGCTACACTGTTGCCCATCTCTGCCGGCGCGCCCGGATTCCTGCAAATAGGCCTCGGGCGAGGTTGGCTCATCGTAATGAATAACAGCCCGGATATCCGGCTTATCTATGCCCATGCCAAACGCTATGGTTGCCACCAAAACATCCTTGGTATTATGCAAAAAAGCATCTTGTATGCTTTCTCTCACCTCCGCTTTGATGCCCGCATGGTACCCTACGGCTAAAAATCCCTTACGTTGCAAGGCCGCCGCCACTTCTTCCGTCGTGGCTCTGGTACGGGTATAGACAACGGCCGGGCGATGATGCGGATTTTGCAAAAAAGAGCAGATGCTGCTCAATTTATCCTCCACACCCAAAACATCTCGTATGATATTGGCTCGGTAAGGGGAAACCGCATAAATATCATCTTGCTGAATCTCAAAATGGCGGCATAAATCCTGCTGTACTTGTTGTGTTGCCGTAGCAGTAATGGCCATGGCATTGCGAAAAGTCATTCTGCGGAAAAGATGCGGCAATTTTAGGTAATCCGGGCGAAAGCTATGCCCCCATTCGGAAACGCAATGCGCTTCGTCTACCACAAACAAGCTACGCCGAGTCTGCTGAAGCGCAGCTTGAAGTGATGCGTTATCTAACGATTCCGGGGCTACAAACAAAATACGTAATTGCCCGGCTGCAACAGAAGCCAGCAAGGCTTGGCGTTCTGCGGGTTCCAGCGTAGAATCAAAACGCGCAGCGGAGATGCCGATACGGCGCAGACTTTGCACCTGATCTCGCATCAGCGCTATCAATGGCGAGACAACGACGGACACCCCGCCCAATAGCTCCGCTGCTGCTTGGTAGCACAGGCTTTTACCATAGCCGGTCGGCAGTACTCCCAGCACATTATGTCCTTTTAATGCAGCAGCTATCAGCTCTTTTTGTCCGGGGCGCAATGCAGGTTTTGCAAAGCGTTGCAATATTTGTTGCTCAAGGCGCGGGTTGAAGTCTATTTTCTGCATGGACACCCTGAATCATTGCCTACTCCGTGCGCAAAGTCAAGCATTTTTGCTTGCTTTTTGCGGGGTTTGAGGGTAAACTGCTCTCAGCATGAATATTCTTGTAACAGGCGGTACCGGCTTTGTAGGGGCTAATCTTTGCCATCGGCTCATAGCAGACGGGCATCGGGTTATTTGCTTGGATAACAACTATACCGGTTCGCTTGATAATGTGGCGGATTTGATGCAGAATCCCCTATTTTCCTTTGTGGAGCACGACGTAATTGAACCATGGGATTGCGAGTTACCCTTGCATCGCATCTATAATTTGGCTTGCCCGGCATCGCCGCCCTTTTACCAGGGAAATCGCTCTATTTTCACCACTAAAACCTGCGTTCTGGGCATCCTCAATATGCTCGAGCTTGCTAAAAAGCATAAGGCGCGCATCTTACAATCCTCTACGTCAGAGGTATACGGAGAGCCGCAAATGCACCCCCAGCCGGAGCATTACCGGGGTAATGTTAACCCCATTGGCATCCGTGCCTGTTATGATGAAGGTAAGCGCTGTGCCGAAAGCCTCATGTTCGACTACCACCGCCACGAGGGGGTGGATATCCGCGTTATCCGCATTTTCAACACCTATGGTCCGCTGATGAACCCGGAGGACGGCCGCGTGGTTTCCAACTTCATATGCCAGGCATTGCGTGGTGAGGATATTACCATTTATGGAGAGGGGCTGCAAACACGCTCTTTCCAATACATAGATGACCTTATAGAAGGCATGGTAAGGATGATGGAAAATGAAATCGGATTTGTAGGTCCCGTCAACATCGGCAATCCCGGGGAGTATACGATTCGCCAACTGGCGGAGCTTGTGTTGCAGAAAATCTCCTCTCCCAGCCGTTTAGTGCAACGCCCCTTACCGTCTGACGACCCTACACAGCGCCGACCGGATATTTCATTAGCCGGCGATAAACTTGGTTGGCAGCCCACCATTCCGTTGGCGGAGGGCTTGGATAGAACCATAACCTATTTCCGTAAAAAATTAGGTCTTTCATTTTAACAACAAATAACACTTTATATGAAATTCTCAGAAAAATTGCAGGCTCGCATCAAAGCCACACGCTCCGCGCTCTGTGTAGGGTTGGATCCTCGACCCCAAACCGAAAACCTTGCCGAGCTCGAAGCTTGGTTGCACCGTGTTGTAGAGGAAACGGCACCTTATGCTGCTGCCTACAAACCGAATATTGCCTATTTTGAAGCTATGGGCTTGCCCGGCTTGCACATGCTGGAAAACCTGTTAAAAAACATGCCCAAAGATATCCCCGTCATTTTGGATGCCAAGCGCGGCGATATCGGCGAAACGCAAAAATACTACGCACAAGCTTATTTTGAGCGTATGGATGTTGATGCCGTGACGCTTAATCCCTTTATGGGCTACGATATTTTAGAGCCGTTTTTGGGGCACGAAGGCAAAGCCGTGTACCTGTTGGCGGTTACCTCCAATGCCGGGTCTGCCGATATAGAACGGCAGGTGTTGGCGAATGGGCGCAAGGTATACCAATTGGTGGGAGACATGGTAGAGCGAGCCCAAGCAGAAGGAGCCGCAACCGAGGTCGGTATGGTATTGGGGCTTACCAATGCCAGCGGAGAGCTCTTAAACGAGCTGCCGGATGCCCCCTTGCTCATCCCCGGCTTAGGGGCTCAAGGCGGGGATTTGAGTGCCCTGACAGGCGGCACCCGTGTAGCACCGCCCGTCATCAATGTATCGCGCGGCATCCTTTATCGCGACTTGGAGCTTACTCTTGCCCAACGTGCCGAGAAATACGCCCTGCAAATTCGCCGGGCACTTTCCCTGTGATTCGTTTATGAAACAATATTTGGAGCTGCTCGACGACGTGCTGACCAACGGTGTGGGAAGAGATGACCGCACCGGAACCGGCACCATTGGCGTATTTGGTAGACAAACACGCTTCGACCTACGCCAAGGTTTCCCCTGCCTTACCACCAAAAAACTGCACCTGCGTTCCATTATTCATGAGCTGCTGTGGTTCCTGAAAGGTAGCACCAATATTAAATATCTGCAAGATAACGGCGTTACTATTTGGGATGAATGGGCAGACGAGAACGGAGACCTTGGCCCAGTCTACGGTAGCCAGTGGCGTAAGTGGCCGGATGGCAACGGCGGTTGTATCGACCAAATTGCCAAGCTTATTCACGGCCTTAAAAATAATCCCTGGAGTCGCCGCCATCTGGTATCTGCATGGAATGTTGCAGAGGTAGACAGCATGGCCTTGCCCCCATGCCATTGCTTATTTCAATTTTGTGTGATTCCGGCACAGCGCGAGGGAGAGAAGCATGGGTTAAGCCTTCAGCTGTATCAGCGCAGCTGCGACCTCTTTTTGGGTGTTCCCTTCAACATTGCCAGCTATGCACTGCTGCTGATGATGACGGCTCAGGTTTGCGGCTACGAAGCGCGCGAGTTTGTGCATACCTTCGGTGATTTACACTTGTACAAAAACCATATAGAGCAAGCTAAACTTCAGCTTAGCCGTCAACCGCGCCCCTTGCCGGTGATGAAATTGAATCCTGATATTGCAGAAATTGACGGATTCCGCTACGAGGACTTTGTGCTCGAAAACTACGACCCGCACCCTCACATCAAAGCCCCCATCTCCGTATGACTCTTACCTTTACCGGCGTTGTTGCCATGGCAGCAGACCGCGCCATCGGCCTCAATGGTACGATGCCTTGGCACCTGCCCGACGACCTCAAATTATTTAAACGCCTTACCATGGGGCATCCCATCCTCATGGGGCGTAAAACATGGGATTCTTTAGGGCGCCCCCTGCCCGGCAGACAAAATATCGTGTTGACAAGAGACACTCAATTTCATGCAGAAGGTGCCACTGTTATTCATGATATCAAAGAGCTTGAGGCACTGGAATTAACGGACTCGGAAATCATGGTTATCGGCGGGGCACAAATCTATGCGCTCATGCTGCCCCTCATGCAACGCATCTACATATCGGAAGTAGCAGGCCAATGGCAGGCAGATACATGGTTCCCGCCCTTTGAAGAGCGTTTTAGAGTGCGCCGAGAGCTGGAGCAATTCAGCGGCTTCACTTCTGCTCTTTATTCCGTTTCGTAATAATTTAAAACTAAACATATAGCCGCTGCACATTCATTCCTTGTGCAGCGGCTATACTGTTTCTACTGTATCAGTTTGAGGGTCGTCCATAGCGGGGTGTTAACGGCAACGTTTGCAATGGTTCTTTTTGTTTACTCGTACGGCTTGGCGGCGTTTATCCATACGCATCTTCTTTTTCCCTACATGTTTGTGCTGAACATGCCGATTATCACGTTTCACCACATGCTTATGTGCTGCTTTTTTACTGTCGTGCACTACAACATTGACTCCTGCAGAGGATAAATTGACAGATACGCTTGCGGCACTTGCCTGTGCACCTACTGCCCCTAATGCTAACACCGCCATTGCGGCCCAACGTTTGATGTATTGCTTCATCTGTTTGTTCTTTCTATGTTTGTTGTTACAGGGTTTTTGCCCTATGCAGGTTTATACACCGTATGGATACATATTGTTCAAATATTTTAACAATTATCACAATAAAATTAAAATTTTCGTAATAATCGCGAAAAGGCTTGCAGTCCATAAGCAAAGCATGTACAATAGGCGCGCACCGCAAGCTGCAACAATGGATGGGTGGCAGAGCGGTTTAATGCAGCGGTCTTGAAAACCGCCGAAGGTTAATCCCTTCCGTGAGTTCGAATCTCACCCCATCCGCTTAAAAAGCCCCGCGCATGCGGGGCTTTTTTATTGAAAAATGTAGGGATTGTATATTTTTATGTTGCAAGTCGCGGAAATGTGCGGTAATGTGTGTACTGTACAATTTAAAGGACAAATTCGGGGGATGTACAGTGTTGTACAGTTTGTAGCTCGGATGGTCAGAATATAAAAGCAAATAGCAGAAAAGTAAAGGAGAAAATGAGATATGGCATGGTTGATACAGCGCGGCAATAGTTGGATGAGGTGCCGGCGATGATGATGACCGTACTACCGGGGGCATCAAATTCAATATCATGCTCAAGGCAATCAGCCAAAGAATCTTCTGCAAGTTGGTCGAGCAGCGCGTAGACTTCTTACACGCTGTTTCCGGGGCAACAAGGTGCTTCCATACTGTATCCGATAGCCAAACTTCCCGCCCGTCCCACAAGGCCGCGTGTCCTGGAAGTTGTCCCCCGCCTCTGCGGATGGGAAATACACCCTCGCGCAAGTGCTTGCCGCATGGAAAAATGACGCTTGGCACTCCGATCCCACTAACATGGACCCGCTCGTCTTCATCATTTCCGCATTCCGCAACCGCCAGCGGCTCATGGACTACATTTTTCAAGGGCGCACCATGGTAGCAATAAAACGAGGCAACCGCTGGGCCCTCGTCCCCGAGGATTGCTCCGCTCGCGTGGAAATTCTCGCGAAGCGTCACTTGTTGGGGAAATAAGTATACAACACCACTAATATGACTACCACCAACAACGTAAGCAGCCACGGAAACAGGCACCCCCAAAACGGCGAGTGTGTTTTTTGCTGTTTATTTTGTGGCGCAAGCGCGTGCCATATTACGCCGAGCACACAATTTTGAGCGGAATGAAGCCGCATTAATAACTGATTAAGATAGTCGGGTTTGTTTTTATTCATACCGAAAATTTAAGACAAAAACACCAAATTTGCAAGTAAAAACATATGGCATCTTTAGGTAAATTTTCGTTTTTAATAGATGTAGGGCAATTTCAAAGAGGATTAGCCACCATGCAACAAAGTGCGGAAACATGCCGCGCGGCAATGATGCAGCAATTTAACACCATTGCGTTAGATTCCTTTTTGAACAATCTAGCCACCGTGAAAAATGCGATTAGCGAAGTAATCAGCAAAGAAAACCGGAGGGGGCAAGGATGCAAAAAATGAGGCGAACCGCGTTATTGCGATTCGCCTCCATTGAGTTAACTCAGTAAAAGTGTTTTATGCTGCGGGTGCTTGTTCTACAGGTGCAACAACCTCGGTTGATTCCGTAGATTGGGCTTTTGCAGCCTCTGCTTCTGCCTTAGCGGCATCGGCGGCGGCTTTTGCAGCCTCTGCTTCTGCCTTAGCGGCATCGGCGGCAGCTTTTGCAGCTTCTGCCTCTGCCTTAGCGGCATCGGCGGCGGCTTTTGCGGCTTCTGCCTCTGCCTTGGCGGCTTGAGCTTCAGCTTTTACAGCCATGGCATCTGCCTCTGCAGCGGCGGCGTGGGCTGCATTTTGATTTGCCTCAAATTGGGCGGCTTCGGCAGCAGCTTTGGCCTGCTGTGCTTCTACCCGAGCCGTATCTGCCGCTATCATAGCCCGAACCGCCATGGCACTGTTTTCGTGAGAGTGCTTGGCGGCCTTCTCTGCTTCTGCCTGCTTGTCTGCAGCAGCCTTTTCTGCCTGTTGGAGTGCTTCTTCGCGAGCTTTTGCAGCAGCTTCTGCCTGCTTGCGAGCTTCCTCGGCGGCTTTTGCGGCAGCTTCTGCCTCTGCCTTTGCTTTTGCTGCAGCATCTGCTTTGGCTTTTGCGTATTCTTTATCGTTAGCTTCGCGGCGGGACTCGAATTCTGCATCTTTAAGCGTTTTAGCCATCGGGTTGCAGGCTTGGAGTACAGCAGAGATTTCGGCAGCGTTAGGTACGTCTTTGAGCTCTTTGAGCATCTTATCGGCCGCTGCTGCCGCCTCTTTCACTTCGAGCTTATCGACATTGACGAGAACTTTCACCACGTCGAGATGGCCCTTGGCAACGGCAATCATCAGCGGGGTCTTAGCGTCGTTGTTTTCTTTGCATACATCCAAGCCAACGCTGACTAAGTGGTAGCAGCAATAGGCTTTGCCATCGCGAGCTGCAATGTGCAGAGCCGTGTTGCCGGCATCGTCGGTCTTGTTAAGAACAGCTCCATCCATGGCGTACTCTTTTTCCATAGCGGCAATGGCCTCGGCCTCAGCTTTCACGCGGTGATGGAGGTCGTTGTCGCTATCTTTGAGAGATACCAGAGGAATCAGCGAGATGTTAGCACGGGTATCATCTTTCTTGGCGAGTGCGCTAATCTTACGCTCTGCGCGAGATTTTGCCTGAGAAGCCAGCATTTCCATCTCTAACTCGACCTCCAATTTCTTGAGCTCTTCATCAGTAATTTTGCCTTTATTTTCGGACAAGAGCGTGCAGGTTTTTTCGTAGGATTTGGAACGATTTTCGGAATATACGGGACCGTATACCCAGGAGTCTCGCTTGGAGTATGCCGCAGCGGCGTTCGTGGCCAGCTCGGCAGCAGTCAGGCCGTCATTGTTTTTGGCATTGGGGTTGGCACCCATCTTAAGCAGCAAATCCACCACCGTGTCATTACCTCGCAATGCGGCAAGCATGAGCGGGGTGTACCCGTTGGATTCCGGTTGATTAATGCTTACGCCTTTCTTAACCAGCTTGTAAGATGTAAAGCGCATACCACTCCACGCTGCCCAGTGTAAGGCATTAAAACCATCTTCATCTGCCGCATGAATGTTGGCACTCTTTTCAAAAAGAGCATCAATGTAGTAAATGCGGTTAATGTCGGTCTCGGTGGCTTTTTCCGGGTCGTTAAAGTTGGCGTAAGCAGCCCACATCAGCGGGGTACGCTCGTTAGCATCGCGTGTGTTGACGAAATCCGCGTTCTTTTCGATACCTTCTTTAAGCTCTTTGAGGAAGGGTTCGTCAATCTCCTCGCCATTTACGTCTTTAACGTCGCCTTTACGGATGAGGGACACCAAAGAATCTGTAGGGGATTTGTGAGCGAATGCATCTTTGAGCAAGTTACAGGCATAGCCAAGCACCCCCATAATGACAAGCAGGATGAGGAAGTCTTTGATGATGGGCTTCCACTCTGTCTTGTGCTCCGGTTCGGGCTTATTCTCGGCAGCGGCAGCCGGCACCGGGGCCGATTGCTCTTCGGGCGTTTCCGAGGCAGGCATGAGCCGGGCAGCTTTCTTTTTCTTCTTATAATCCTTATGAGACATAGTAACAATGATTCAGAAGTTAAACGAGATTAGGCATTCTGCGGTGCAGCCTCTTCCTCGGAGGCATCAGAATCGGCGGCGGAGGTGGCAGGGGCATTGCCGGCATCTTCCTCGGGGTGGTCAGACACAAAGCTGTCTTTGGTGAGGATAATGGCAATGGGAGAAATGAAAGCCATGATCATGTAGATAGTCCACATAAACTCGGGGGAGCTCCAGAAGTCGATATGGCCGGTATCCATCTTGGCGGCAATACCGTCGTAGCAGTAGTAGGAAACCAACAAACCGCCAACTACACCGTTGATGGGCTTGGCTATGAACATGGGAAGAGCGGACAGAGACATGTACGAGGCCACTTTATCCTTAGGTGCTACACGCGCCACATATTCGGAGAAACGCGGGCTGAAAAGCAGCTCGCCGGAGGCAAATACGATGATTTGCGCGACGATGGCAAAGAAGTACGCCTGCCCAATGGTTTCGATACCGGGTAATATGAAGTACCACTCCGGCGGAATGGCCAACAACACCATGGAGAATGCAGAAATCGTCATGCCCGAAATCATAAGCTTCACCGTAGAGAATCGGTTAAGAATCGGGATAATCAAAATCAAGCCCGTAATAATAATGAACGGGTTGAAAGAGTTGACCAAGCCCAGCGAAAAGTCATCACCAATGGCGCGTGTGTAATATTGCGGCATCACCAGGAATTGCAGCGTGAATACCAGGCGTACACCCAAAGTAAGCACAAGGAATACAATAAGCTTTTGGAATGGTTTTTCCTTTGCTACTTCGCATATGAGTTGAAGCGGGCGGCGCTTGGCAGCCTCGTTCTTTGCGATGCGTTCTTCGGGTACAGCGTAGTTGTCTTCATCAATCAAACGGGTAAAGATGAAGGCAATGACGTTGCAGGCGGTGCCGATATTGACGACCCACCACAAGCTGTTAATGGGACCGAACGCAGAGCGCAGCGGGTCCACAATAGCAATGCCGGCTAAGAAGGCACCGATGTTCATGAACAGGTAGTAGAAGTTGAAACCTGTCGGGCGCGCACGCAGTGTCGTAAAGCGGCGTATGGAGGTGGATATGCAGGGGCTCATAAATGCCGTACCGAACGACAGAATCGCGATGCCGGCAATGACGAAATATTTGGAGTTTTCTTGCGACAATCCGCAGACGTGCATGCCGAAGTCGGACCCCAACCCCATGATGAGTCGGCCGCCTATCAGCAATGTAAAGCCTATCAAGTAGGTCTTTTTAAGACCGATGATATCGCAAATAGTGCCCACGGCAAAAACAAACATGGACAGGAAAAGGGTGTACATACCCACCCAGTAGGGGGCATCGGCATCGTTAAAGCCGCAATAATCCTTCAAGAACAGTGTAAAGACGATGATTAGCGTAAAGTACGACAAACCATCGAAGAACTGGATGAAGTTGGTGTACCAGAAGTCCTTGCTGCAATCGCGCAGCACCTTGAACTCCGAGAAGTACTTGACGATGGGGTTTTGTTTTGTATCAGCGCTCATTATATTAATTCTGAGTGTGTTTAATAAGAAGGGAAGCGATCAGGAAAGAACGGCTCCCTTGCTGGCATTAGTGGCCAATTTACGGTAACGTTTCAGCCACTTGCCGGCAACCTCTTGCATAGTAGGCTGCCAAACGGCGCGGCGTGCTGCTATTTCCTCCTCGCTGAGTTCAGCGGTGATAGAACGGTTGGGGATGTCTATGGAGATGATATCCCCATCTTGAAGGAGACCGATAAGACCACCTTCTGCCGCCTCCGGGGAGACGTGGCCGATGCAGGCACCATGTGTAGCACCGGAGAATCGGCCATCCGTAATCAGGGCAACGCAGTTACCCAAGCCCTTGCCCATAATGTAGCTGGTGGGGGCAAGCATCTCCTGCATACCGGGACCACCTTTGGGACCTTCATTACGAATTACGACCACATCGCCGGGCTTCACTTTGTCCGCCAGAATCCCTGCGCAGGCATCCTCTTGGCTTTCAAAAATGACGGCGGGGCCACGGTGTACCATCATTTCCGGCAGTACACCGGCTTTTTTGACGATAGAGCCCTGCTCTGCGAGATTACCGAAGAGCACAGCCAAGCCACCGTCCGGGGAGTAAGCATTTTCTATGGTGCGAATCACAACCGGGTCTTGTGTGGAAAGGCCCTCCATTTGTTCTGCAAGAGTTTTGCCGCTCACCGTGGGCAGCTCTGTGTGCAGCGCACCGGGTATTTTATTGATTTCTGCAAGAATCGTCATAATGCCACCGGCTCGCAAAACATCGTGCATATGGAAACGTGAGCTGGGGGCAACCTTGCAAATATTGGGCGTACGGCGAGAAATAGCGTCAATACGGCGCAAATCGTAATCTAAACCGGCCTCTGCCGCAAATGCTAAGGTATGTAACACTGTATTAGAGGAGCCGCCCATGGCCATATCGCAGGTAAACACGTTGTCTATAGCCTTCTCGGTAATGAGGTCGCGCGGGAGCGGGCCGCCCTGCAAGGCCATTTCCACGGCGCGGCGGGCAGCAGCCTTCCACAATTCCTTGCGCTCCTCGGAGAGCGCTAACAAGGTGCCGTTACCCGGCAATGCCAGGCCAAGCACCTCGCACAAGCAGTTCATGGAGTTAGCTGTAAACATACCGGAGCAAGAGCCGGCACCCGGGCAGGCATTACACTCTACATGGTGCAGCTCTTCCTCACTGATTTTGCCTGCTGTACAAGCCGCCACAGCTTCAAAAACGCTGTTAAGGTCCAAATCTTCCCCATTGCGGCCTTTACCTACAGCCATGGGGCCACCGGAGCAGAAGATGGTGGGAATATTGCACCGCAGAGCTCCCATCACCATGCCGGGTACAATTTTGTCGCAGTTAGGGATGCAGATGCAGGCATCAAAAGCATGGGCACTCAGCATGGTCTCCACGCTATCGGCAATCAGCTCACGGCTTGCCAGCGAAAACTTCATACCATGGTGAGCCATGGCTATACCGTCACACACACCTATCAAATTAAATTCAATGGGTGTACCACCGGCCTTGCGCACCTCGGTCTTAATCAGTTCTGCCACTTTGTTGAGGTGAACGTGGCCGGGTATCACCTCGTTAAAAGAGTTGCATATAGCAATGAAAGGCTTACGAATATCCTCATCGCTCATTCCTGTGGCTCGCATCAAACTGCGATGCGGCGCACGTTCTATACCGAGTTTTGTGCGGTCTGATAACATAGCACGGAAATTATATCATCAAATTTAATGATTTTCCAGCTAAAAAATTCAGGCTGACTTCTTTTCCTTCTTGACGAGCACAATGGGCTGGTGTAGAATACCGCGCATGGTAAAATGCAACATGACATATCAGGGCGGGCTGCACTGCCAACTTCAGCATGGCCCCAGCGGTGCCACTATTTATACCGACGCGCCTGTGGATAACCACGGCAAGGGCGAATCGTTCTCGCCGACAGACCTCATGTGCTCTGCCATGGCTGCCTGCATGGCTACCATCATGGGCATTTATGCGGATAAAGAGGGGCTGGATCTTACGGGCTGCACCATAGAGGTAAGCAAAGAGATGAGCGCCAATCCGCGCCGCATCGCCCGCATCGAGACGGTCATCACCATCCCTCTGCCTGCAGATAACCCGCATAAGGAGGCATTGGCACAATGTGTGCTTGGCAGCCCCGCCATGCTTAGTCTGCACCCGGATATCCAAGTGCCGATTACTTGGAATTGGGTTGGCTGATATCATCCCGCCAGACGGCAACGGCATGAACAGACTTAAATACATTTATTGGATAACCCCGCTGTTGGTATTACTGAGCTGCGGGCGCATGCTTACCGATATTTTAGGAGGCGGTTTTTTGCTGTGGCTAATCGTAGCCCCCGCTTTGCTGATAACTTGGGGTGTTGTGTGGATGCGCCTGTACGGGATGCCTCGCATGCGCCCGGAATTCGCCATCCTGAGCATATTGCCGCAAAGCATCTATTTTATTTGTCGCAGCAGTGGTTCCGAGGCATTACACCAACCTATCTGGCAAAACTTCTACACCCTGCTCTGGATTGGTTTTGCTATTGTAATGATACTTAGCATGAAGCCCGGGCACCCTACAGACCCTCAATTACCGGCCTCCAAAGACCGTATATTCGTCTTCATGGCCATATTAGCCGCTCTATATGCCTTCACGACCATGGGGGCTTATGCCGCACAAATTTGCAACATATCCACAACCTGATTATGAAAACCACCCGTACTCTCCTGCTTGGTACAGCATTTGCCGTAGCCCTCAGCTCCTGTGATTCCACTTACTCGGATTGGTCCTCTCCCGGTGTCATCAAGCGCTCCGGCAATCAAATGAGCATCTCCCCCCGCTCCCAAGTACAACCCACTTTCCCAAAACCCAAGGCAGAAGTCAAAAAAGAATCTCCCAAGCCTGCCTCTCAGGTTCAACCCGAGTTCAAAAAAGATGAAGGTAAGCGCGAGCTAAAGCCTGCCACACCTCAGGTACAGCCGGAGCCCCAAAAATCTGTGTCTGAGCCGGCCCTCAAACCCATTGCTCCGCGTTCTACCCAAGTTCAGCCCGAGTTCGTGCAGCCTACGGCAGCGCCTGTTAAAAAATCCACACAAGTACAGCCGGAGCTCTCTCAACCGCGCACAGAACCCCGGCAATTACGCCCGGTGATGACTCCTTCTCAGCGAGAGGTTTACCCGGTTATGCCCGGTCAGAATCGAGCCCTGAAGCGTCGCCGCTAATCTACATGGCAAAACAACGGCTCGATGTTCTGGTTGCCTCGCGGGGGCTTTGCGACTCTCGCGAGCAGGCGCGTCGGCTGATTCTCAGCGGAGACGTTACGGTAGACGGGCAAGTCATCAATAAACCCTCTGCCAAAATAGACGAATCCGCCGCCGTAGAAGTGCACAATAAACCCCGCTACGTTAGCCGAGGCGGCTACAAACTTGAAGGGGCGCTTGCCGCTTTTCCCGTACCGGTGGAGGGGAAAGTTTGCTTGGATATAGGCGCATCTACCGGTGGTTTTACAGATTGCTTGCTCCAAAATGGGGCATTGCGTGTCCATGCCGTGGATGTAGGCGTTGGGCAGCTTGTAAACAAACTTCGCAAGGACCCTCGGGTTATCGTAAAAGAGCATTTTAACGCCCGTTATATGACGCCGGAAGCTCTTGGCGAAAAAGTGCAACTAATCGTCAGCGATGTATCCTTTATTTCTCTTACCCGTATCTTGCCCGCCGCCTATTCCTGCCTTGCACCCGGCGGCGACATGCTGGTGCTTATTAAGCCCCAATTTGAATTACAACCGGAAGACATCGGGGCCGGCGGCATCGTGCGCAACCCGGCACTTCATCAACGCGCTGTCGAGCGCATCCGTTCTTTTGTTACAGAGGAGCTTCGGCGCACTTTTGTAGCTGTGGCAGATTCTCCCATCAAAGGTATGGACGGCAACCGAGAATTCCTTGCCTGGTTGCGCTGATACCCCCTCTCTTAAAGTATCATAAAGAGAGCAAGGCACCGCTTCATTCATATGAAGCGGTGCCTTGTTAAACTAATGAAGGAAGGGGGAAATCAGTATTTCTCCACTACTTTCATCATGGCATCCATTTGAGCCTCGATGGATTCTACCAGAGCAATTTGCGTGCGGCAGCGATCCAAATTATGCTCGGGACGCTTAATCTTGAAGTAGGTATCGCCCTCCAAGTAGTCCGTCAGGAAGCGCATGCCGCATTCCATGGTAAGCAATTTACCGGAGAACGGCAACAGCTCTTTCTCCAGCGGGGTAAGGAACGTGGCGGCTTCGCAATACCCCTTGGCCAAGGCTTCGAAGTACTCCATACGCATGGTGACGAGAGATGTGTTTTTCTCGTCCTCCGCTGCGGGAGAAGTGGAAGTACGAATCATATCGCCAAAGTCATACAGGGAGGACCCGGGCATGGTTGTATCAAGGTCGATAACGCAGATGCCTTCACCGGTAACATCGTCGAGCATGACGTTATTGAGCTTGGTATCGTTGTGAGTGACGCGCAACGGGAGCTCCCCGGATGCCAAGTAATTGACAACTTTATGGCAATCTGCCTCGCGGGATAAGAACCAGTCAATTTCCTTGCGTACGGAAGCTGCGCGCCCCAACGGGTCGGATTCCAAAGCAGCCAGGAAATTTTTAA
Organism: Akkermansiaceae bacterium; assembly: GCA_015062015.1. Classification (GTDB taxonomy): domain Bacteria; phylum Verrucomicrobiota; class Verrucomicrobiia; order Verrucomicrobiales; family Akkermansiaceae; genus Akkermansia. The sequence goes on from SUVM01000005.1 coordinate 16,844, forward strand.
AGCGTTTGGTGGTGTTATGGAAATCAGGTATTGTCTCAAAAAGCGGTGCCCCGGGAAGGTTGGCACCAAGCTTTTGGAAGTTACCGAAAGCACGAGCCACTTCGATGCACTGCCCCGGGTTCTCAATCATGTCGTATGTGCGGGCACGATCAATGAAGGGGTATACACGCCAAATATTGCCGTCGGCATCCTGAGCATAGGGCTTGCCATCCTTAGCATTAACAATGGTAAGGGTACGGCGGTAAGCCTCTTTGCAACCTTCTTCCTGCAACACACGCAATGCCTCATCCGTAACGCGCTTCACGTTTTCCATGAGCGGGATGGGTTGCTTGAAGACGTTGCTGTTGATGCGCTGCAAAATATAGCTCACGCGTAAACCTGCTTGGTCTACGATGACGCGGAAAGTGTCATTAATATGACCGGAGCCGTAAGATTCGCCGCAAACAAAGTCGCCGCGCAGGTCAAACATACCGGCAATGGTCTTAATATCGTACATAACAGATGTAGCTTAACCGAGTTTAGCAGGATATACGCCATCTTCCACCAGCTTGGCGATGCTCTCTACAACGGCGGGCTTGTCGCTGGGGTAGGTTACGCCAAGCCAATTGGCAGTGGTCTTGATAACGCTGCAATCTGCCTTGCCGTTATGGATAAGCTCATCCACAACCGTCGGGATATAGCACTCGCTCTTCAGCTCGCTGCCGTGCTCTGCCATAAAGGTGGTGAAGTGCTCTTTAATACGGGCGATGAAGCTGGCCGGGAATACCCAGAAGTTCATGGATACGAGCTCCTCGGGATCCACAGGGTTGCGCTCGCCGCTAAGGCTGTCGCCACGGCATACACCGTCTTCTTCCATCTTAATCTTGGTGTACTCCTCTACACTATCAAGGTAGCCGTCCTTGATACCGCAGATGCCGCGGTTCACGTCACCATGGTCACTAAGGGTGTTCTTAAGAGGATAACCAATCATGCCGTAATGCTCTTTGCAAGGGCAACCTTGTTCTGTGGTAAGGAACTCGGCAGCCTTCACGAATGCGTCTGCACCGTAGAAGTCATCTGCATTCACCACGCCAAACGGCTCGTTAACAACATTGCGTGCGGCAAGCAAAGCATGGGCGGTACCCCAGGGCTTTACGCGCCCCTCCGGTACGCTGTACCCCTCCGGCAGATCGTCCAAACATTGGAAAGCGTAGTCCACCTCAATCTTGCCGGCAAAACGAGCACCGACCTGACTCTTGAAAGCTTCTTCGAAATCCTTGCGGATGATGAATACAACCTTACCGAAACCGGCGCGGATGGCATCATACACAGAGTAATCAAGGATAACTTCACCATTGGGCCCCATGGGGTCCAGCTGCTTAAGGCCGCCGTAACGGCTGCCCATACCTGCTGCGAGAACAAGAAGTGTAGGTTTCATAATAAAAAATTGTAGTACTGTCGGTACAGCCTTATTCTACTCTATCAACTACCGTTTGGCAAGAAAAAAGCGCAGAAAAGCTTGCTTTTAGGTTTCTCTGTATCTTTTGCCTATATCCAAATATATTGCAAAGCAAAAAGGCGGCTATATGGGCAATTTGTGGCCGGAGCGCGCTTCGTAATCGGTGCGTTGGTCTTCGCCAACGGGGCCAACGGCAAAGTAACAGGCATCCGGGTGGTTAAAGATAAGAGCACATATGGCGGAGGCGGGCTGCATCATGCAGGTTTCTGTAAGGGTGGTGCCGGTGTGTTGCGTAGCGTTGAGAAGAGCGAATACGGTTTGTTTTTCCCTATGATCGGGCTGGGAGGGGTAGCCACAAGCAGGGCGCACCATAGAAGAGCCCTCTACCGGCCATACCTGTTCCACGCAATCCTGCGTACATTCTGCAAGAGCCTCTGCCAACATATTTGCGAGGGCTGCAATAAGTAAAGCGTTGTAAGGATCATTGGCGGCGTTAAGCTCTGCGCTCCATTCATCTGCGCCCGTGATGGCCATTTGCATGGCCCCTACATAACCTTGTTGGGCATCCACAAAATCGGCCAAGGCGATGCGCGGTTGATTACTGATTTTTTGCTGCCTTACACTGTGGAGCACAGTCCCCCCCTGCACCACAATGTCGTCCTGTTGGCGAGTGGCTGCCCAAATACCGAAGCAAGAACGAGCCTGTAGGCGGTTTTCGCGGAGGGCTCGCTGCAGAAGAGCCTCTGCATCGGCCCGCAGCTTTTCTGCCTCGCATTTCTTTTCGTCGGTTTTGGCGCCATTCATACCAAAGGTACGCAAGGTAATGCTCCAATCCGCTTTATCGAGCAATTGCTCCCAACGCAGGGGGAAATCCGGTTGCGGGTGGTGGCAGGCGCATCCTGCCGGAACCCCCACGGTAAACACACCGGTACGGAGGGGGCCGGGTTGCGTTGCCGTGCTGCAAAGTGCTTTGGCACGGGCTTCTGCCAAGGGCAACAACGGCACATCACGCTGTGTAAACTCTGCACACAGCCGCGCCTGTTCTTGGCGGTGCCCGGCAATAAACGCCTCTTTACCGGAGCCGATAAGAGCGGTGGCCACAGGTACAATAGTAGAGGCATCTGCCGTTTGCACCACCACTCCGGCCGGATAATGCGGGGCCAATTTAAGCGCGGTATGCAGGGGGCTCGTCGTTGCGCCACCTACCAACAAGGGGGTTGTCATCCCGGCAGCTTGCATGGCCTCAGCTACGGCAGCCATTTCATCCAGAGACGGAGTAATGAGGCCGGAAAGAGCCACCAAATCCGCATTTTCGCGCAAAGCGGTTTCGATAATCTGCTCTTTAGGCACCATAACTCCCAAATCAATAACACGGAAACCATTGCAAGAGAGCACAACGCTTACAATGTTTTTGCCGATATCGTGCACATCTCCCTTTACTGTGGCCAGAACAACCGTAGCTGCAGAACGTTGACCGGCTTTTTCTGCTTCCAGCAACGGGGTAAGTACCGCAACACTTTGCTTCATCACGCGTGCACTTTTTACCACCTGAGGCAAGAACATTTTACCACTGCCAAAGAGCTCTCCCACCTGCTTCATTCCGTCCATCAGCGGGCCCTCTATCACCTGCAACGGAGTGCCGTACACGGAGAGAGCTTCGCGGGTGTCGTTTTCAATATGCTCTGTGATACCATGAACCAAGGCATGAGCCAAACGCTCTTGCACAGAGAGGGTACGCCAATTCGGTTGCTGTTTGCTCTCGGGTGCAGGGGCTCCGGTACCGGCAGCTTTCAGAGCCGCTTTTGCCTCTGCAAGCTCCTGAGCATAAGCAATCAGGCACTCGGTGGCATCCTCACAACTGTTTAACAGCACATCTTCCACCAACTTACGGCGATGCGCCGGGATGGTATCGTAATTTGTCATTAACGCCGCATTCACAATGCACATATCTAAGCCGCCGAGGGCTGCATGGTGTAAAAACGCGCTGTGCATCGCCTCGCGCACAGGATTATTGCCCCGGAACGAGAACGACACATTGGAGATGCCACCGGAAATATGGCAAAGCGGGTGACAACGAGTGATTTCTGCCGCCGCTCGGAAGAAATGCAAAGCGTGGTTAGCGTGCTCGGCAATGCCGGTACCAACGGTAAGCACGTTGGGGTCAAAAATGACATCCTCCGGCGGGAACCCCACCTCTTGCGTCAGCAGCTCGTACGCACGGTGCGCTATGGACACACGGTCATCGTAAGCGCAGGCCTGTCCCTGCTCATCGAACCCCATCACCACAACAGCCGCACCATAGCGGCGGATGATGCGTGCTTGGCGCAAAAACTCCTCCTCCCCATTTTTCAGAGAAATAGAGTTAACAATACCCTTGCCCTGCACGCAGCGAAGCCCCGCTTCTATTACTTCCCATTTAGAGGAATCTATCATGCAGGGGACACGCGCAATATCCGGCTCTGCTGCCACAAGATTCAAGAATCGCGTCATGGCGGCCGGCCCATCTATCATACCGTCATCGAAGCAGAAATCCAGCACCTTAGCACCCTTTTGTACTTGGTTGCGTGCAATTTCTAATGCCTCATCGTAGTTACCCTCGCGGATAAGACGTGCAAACTTGGGGGAGCCTGCCACATTGCAACGCTCGCCGATAAACATGATACCGTCTCTGCGATGGTGGCTACAGGCCTCCAGCCCGGAAAGATAAAGAGTGCCATCTGTGGGGGCGGATTTAATGGCGCGAGGCGAATACCCCTGCACCGCCTCTCGAATAGCTGCAATGTACTCCGGTGTTGTGCCGCAACAACCACCCACAAAGTTAAGCAAGCCCTCTGCGGCATATTCTTTCAAAATGCCGGCCATATGCTCGGCGGTATGGGCATAGCCGCCGGGGCTGAGCGGGTCCGGCAAACCGGCATTGGGGTACATACTGACAGCGCAATCTGCCAAGCGGTTGAGTTGTTGCGCAAAGGGCAGCATCAAATCTGCACCAAGGGCACAGTTAATGCCGATAGAAAGCGGCTTGGCATGGCGCACGGAATGCCAGAATGCCTCTACCGTCTGCCCGCTCAGGGTGCGCCCTGCGCGGTCGGTAATGGTAAAGCTAATCATGACAGGCGGCAGCTCTCTCTCTTCGCGCAGCTCATCAATAGCGTACAAACAGGCCTTGGCATTTAAGGTGTCGAAAATCGTTTCCAGCAACAGCACATCCGCACCGCCATCTGCTAATGCCACCACTTGCTCGCGATATGCGCGGCGAAGTTGCTCAAAATTCACAGCCCGGAATCCGGGGTCGTTCACATCCGGAGAGAGGGAGGCCGTTACTGCCATGGGGCCAACAGAACCGGCAACCAACCGTGGGCGCCCATCTGCTATTTCTGCGGCATCGGCGGCTTCTCTGGCAATGCGGCAGGCAGCCAAGTTCATTTCCCGCACCAGCTCTGCAAGCGGTGCATCGTTCAACACGTCTTCGTAATAGGCTTGGTCGTGCTTGCAAGGGGTTGCGCGATGAAAGAACTCGTGCTGGCCGATGCAAGTGGCAGAAAATGTGCAGGTACTGATGATATCTGAGCCGGCAGCAAGATATTGCTCGCACATCTCGCGGATGATATCCGGGCGAGTAAGCACCAGTACATCGTTGTTGTTCTTCAGATCTTGCGGGTACAGGGTGCGATTTGCAAACCGAGAGCCACGGTAATCTGCCTCCTGTAAGCCATGTTTCTGAATCATGGTGCCTTGCGCACCATCGAGCATCAGAATACGCCGCTGCATCTCTTGCTGCAGATATTCACGTCTTGTTGCTGCCGTACTCATGATAATGTTCGTTTTCTGTTTTGCAAGAAAAAGGCGGCTTCCTTGCAGAAGCCGCCGTAAAAAGCTGTTAATTCATACCAAAAGCGACTTCCGCCGAATTAGTCACGCGGCTTGGGGTTGCGGTGCCATACGATAACACCCTTACCCAACGCATACAGGTAAGCAATCATCAATACACCGATAAAGGCCGTCATCGCCCCGAATGCAGCGGCATTGCCTACAACATAATCCTTAAAGCCCAAAGCCCAGGGATACAGGAAAATCACCTCCAAGTCAAATACGAGGAAAAGGATGGCTACCATGTAGTATTTAATGGAGAAGAACGCCGGGGCACCATCGCCCTCCGGCACGTTGCCGCATTCGTACGGCACATCCTGAGCAGGACGCAAACGCGCGCGACGCCCGAAAATAACGCTGAGCACAATAATCATACCGGCAAAACCGAACCCGGCTGCCAACTGAATCAAAGCTGAAAAGTATTCCTGTAACATGGTTGTAACGCGGTATTTATATCACCGTAGCCCCGCCTTGTCAAGCAAGACTTGAGGCTTAGGGCTATTTTTTACATAAGCTCAGGGTTTGTAGACGCGTGGTACGCGGGAAGATATGCTGGTGATAATGTTGCTGGGGATGGTTTTGGCGCGGTCTGTAAGTTCGGACCACGGCACATGCGGTCCCATAATTTCCGCGACATCGCCGGGTTGCACGCCCTCCATGTGAGAAACGTCCACCATAATTTGATCCATGGTAATACGGCCGAGAATCGGGCAATATTCGCCATTAAGATACACCCTTGCGCCGGTGTTGGAGAGGTAATGCAAATAGCCGTCGCCAAAGCCAATACCAATGGTAGCCACCTTGGTGGGTCCGTGGGTAATGTAGGTATGATCGTAAGAAACGCCGTGGTTATCCGGCAATTCACGCAACAAAGTTACGCGGCTATACAGGGTGAGGGTGTTGCGCAACTCTTTGTTGTAGGGCGACGGCATGGGCGAATAGCCATACATAATGCGCCCCAAGCGCACCATGTTGGTGCCGGGGGCTTTATAGTTAAACACGGCTGCACTGCTGCACAGGTGGCGGTAGGGCAAATCCAGACTTATGGTCAATTCTCGCACGGCAGCTTCGTAAGCGCGTATTTGTTTATGGGTAAAGGAGATATCTTGAGAGGCAGCCGAGAGGTGGGAGTACACACCCTCAATATTCAACCACTCGAACTGGCGTAATTTATCGCCAAGGCCGGGCATATCGTGCGGCAGGAACCCGGCACGGCCCATACCGGTATCCACGTTAATATGCAAATTCACCTTCTTGTTATACAACTTACCAAGGGAATTATAGTGCAGTGCTTCTTCCAATCCGCACAGCGCGGCGCGCCAACCGTTTTGCACAATAACCTCGCGCTCTGCCGGGAAACAGGGGCCCAAAATAAACGGGCAAGTATGGCAACCGGCAGCTTGAATACGGGTGGCCTCCGATACGGTAGCCACTCCGAAGAAGCGGATATCCTCATTATCCAAAGCTTTAACAACCCCTTCCAAACCATGGCCATAGGCCTCTGCCTTAACAATAGCCATACGGCTGTGGTTGGGCATAACCCGGCGCACAATATTAAGGTTATGTATCATGGCATCGGTATCTACCTCTGCCCAAGCGCGAAAGTGGCTCGTATCCTGCATATGCGCATTCTATACCTCTTTTAATAACAAGGCAAGCCTATTCGGCATAAAAATATCAGGATTCTGTGCCTTGTTTGCGTCTCCCCACAAATAAGAACACAGCCGCAGCAACCAAAAAGAGCACGGCACCAAGCCCTAACACAACATAACCGATGATATTTTGCTGTTTCAATTCCGCATCTGCCTGCGCAGCTTCATCTGCCTGCGTATCTGCCAGCAAATCCGTTGCGGGCACAGTAGCTACAGGTGTTGCAGGCTCCGCTTCCTGCGGCGTATGTTCCGCATCGGGCAGCAGCTCGTGGCGTTTACCGGCAATAGCCGCATCCAACACGGTTAAAACGTTATCCTTGGTTATCTGCGTACCGTAAATATAGCCGCTCTCCGCAAAAAGAATCGGGGCTTTGCGCTTTTGTTCCGCCGGTACACCATAACGCTCGCAAAGCACGAGGTTGCGTTGCTTGCCGGCATCACTCTCTACATCATGAGATGTCACATGCAATTTGGGGTATGTTGCGCGCAAGGCATCTAACAATGCCATAGCCTGTTTGCAGTCGTTGCAGCCTTTTGTATGGAAAAACTCCACTTTCACGGGTGTATGTCTATCCACTGTTTGAATAGCAACTTCTTCGGTATCTGCATCATCGGCAGAGGCAGCATCTTGCGCGGTGTCGGGTTGTGCAGCCGGCGGGGACTCTGCCGCCGGAGCTGCAAACCGGAAATCCGATGCCTTTACTGCCGCAACAGACGAATCCTCACTATCCGCATCCTCTGAAACGTACTTTTTAACTTCGGGGATAAGCCCCCAAACATTGCCGGTCGCATTCCGAAGCTGCACCAACACCGTTTCAATACCCGGCTTCAATTTTTTAGGAGAGCCTTTCAGCTTAAAGGGTTCTTCCACCCCGGTACGATGCTCATGCCAGCGTTTCCACACCTCATTTAATACATCATCGATGTGGCTTAAAACAAAATCGAAGCTGGTTTCTTCGTCGTTTTTCTTTTTATACTCGGTTAAATGAGCGATAAAGCGTGCGCGGTCGCAATCACCCGTGCGGTAGAGCATGGAAGCACCGGCAAAAAGGGACACCAAGTCATCCGCATCCTGCTGCATGTGGTCCACCAATCGAATAAGCGATACAGGGCAAGATTTGCGTTTCAAATCCACTCTGCTCATGGGGTGTTCAAAAGTCAACACTACAGGCTGCTCGCCCTCGAATATTAAAAAGGGTGTAGCCCTATATAAAGGTAAAAGGCAACAAGCCACAATGCGCCGCACGCAAATGTGCTCGGAGGCGGCATACTGCGTTGCCCAAGGCTCTACCGCTTGTGCCGTAGTCGGCAAGTTATCCACACATTCTATAAAAGCCTGCAAATCTGCAGGTAGTTGTGGTATAACAGCACGCGCCTTTTCTTTTAATCCATCCCAATGGGGAGACTGCTGGCAGCAAGTCGCCACAATCACCATGCGGGAGAAGAGAGACGCCGCGTTCTCTGCAAGAGCCGCCTCTATATACGCTTTGGAAAGCTCGAAGCAGAGCGACTCCTCATTATAGGCTAATTTAAGTGCATCAATAAAAAATATACAACGTAAATCTTCGCGAATTTGAGGAGACGTCAGCAGCGAAAGCCACTTTTCTTTTTGCTCCGACGTTATGTTATTGATATCTGCGTAGCTGATAAAGCTCCGCGCAGAGGAGAACGACAAATCGTTGATTATTGCCACAGCATCATCCGTCTCTAATAACGGAATCAACCCCATGCTATTAGACGTGAATGCCACGCGTGTCCCTTTACTTGTTTTCAACACATAAGAGCCCACATATGCCGAGGCGGCATCTGCGTCAAACTCATACAAAAGCATCAGCAGCTTGGTGCGCTGCTCCGGCGATTGGGCTTCGGGCGTTGCAAATTGCGTTTTAAACCAAGCTACTAGGCGCTCTTTCTCGCTGGAAGGAAACTTGGAATACGAAGAGTCTAAAAAATCATACTTTTCCTCAAAATCAACTGCCGGGCTGTCCAGCCATTCAAAAACGGCATCCGTAAAATCCGTAGATTGCCTCATCATTTCGCGGCCAACCCATCGTATTAACAAGGTGCGCACCTGTGCATCCGGATTCGCCAGCAGCCCCATCATGATGGGGGAATAATTACGATGGTTCCGATCCGTATCGGAGAATATTCCGCGATTCGCTTCATCATATTGAATTAACTGCTGAACATCCGCCACGGTCATACGCGGCAAAAGCTCCAATAAGGCAGGTGGCAGCTTTTTGTCGCCGCTGCAATATAAAGCCATCACAAACGGCGTCATAGAGGGGGTGCTCATGGCGTATTCTGTCAACGCCTCTAAATGCTCCAATGTCATGCGGGCTTTGATAATAGCCGCAGCTGCATATTGCCGTACCGTTTCATCGTCATCCTGCAACAACGCAACCACAGATTGCTGTATGGCTTGGTTTTTAGCCACAGCTTGCACAAAGGGGGCGGTTTCCGCCAGCAAATCCAGCATAGCGGCACGTATACGCCAATGCGGGGATTTAAGCAACTCTGCACATTGCGCAACATTGAGCATATCCGCACTCAAATCGGCAGAGTTTTTTTCTTCCTCACTGTCAGAGCTGTTTTCTGCCAAGGCGGCCAGTGTTTCTAACCCGGCCAGTGCAATATCCTCATCATCGGAGAGTGCACATTGCCGCAAAAAACGAATAACATTGGGCTTTGCTTTACAAACCGCTAAGCGTTTAGCAGCAATTTGCAGAATGTTAGAATCCGCCTCTGCCATCAGAGAATCACACAACACATCGAAAGCGGTATTTCTGCCTACATCCAACAAAATATCGATGGCTACTTCTCGTACTAAGGCATCGCTATGTGCGCTAAACTCCATGACAACGGGCAAAGCCGGCACCCTTACTTCGCGCAATGATTCCAGCGCATCCAACGTATCGCTGCGCACATGAGAGGTTAAGGCCGTTGCAACGGGTACGGCATTATCTCCCATAGCAGACAGCAAGTGGATGCGGTATTGCGCGTGCCGCAAACGATCCTGCTCTGCCTGCGGTATGGTAGAAGCCTCCTGCAGACGTTGCACAATGGCGGCAGACAATACAGCCGGGTGAGCCACAAAACGCAAACAAATGCGGCGTGCGGTATCCGGGTCCGCCGTACGCAAGAGTTCCACACACTCCTGCGTTTGCTGTGCTGTGGGTGCAGCATGGGCAAAAGCCGTTTTTTCCTCCAGCTCGCACCATTGTTGCAAAGCCTCCTGCACATGCTGCGGCACCTCCGATGGCGGCAACCATGCATCCAGCCCAAAATCCTGCCCGGAGACATTTTCCAAAAAATCCAACGCCGCAGAGCGCACGCGTATATCATCGCTACGCAAATACTGCAACAACTGCGCGCGGGAACATTGCTCCGGTGTACGCACCCAAGTTTGTATCTGCTTTAAGGCATCTTCCCCCATGGCAGAGGCAGACGCCAACAAGAGAGAAACCGCTAAGAGCTTGGTTTTCATAGGGTAAGTAGAGGTTGTTCAATAATATATCTATTGCATCTGTTGAGCCTGCTTTACAAGCTCGGGGAAAACACACCAACTACGGGAGGCCACAATATCATCATATAACTTTTGTACTCGCTCATAGATGGTATAATGGGACTCTTGGTACATTTTGGCGCAAAGGTCATCCTTTGCAAATTGCAAATAAATATCGGCCATGGTGGCATCGGGCGGCGTATCGGCAGAGCCCAAGGCCGTAATGGCAGCCATGACTGTATAGGCGGAGGGAGACCCCGCTGCAACGGCTTCCATTAAATAGTTAGAAGCTTTTTTCAGGTCGCTTTTCACGCCGCCGAATCCGTTGTAATAAACAGATGCCAATGCCTGATAAGCCAAGGCATTGCCCATATTGCGCCCGGCCTCCAATAGCCGGAGACCCTGTTGCACATCCTGCTCGCACCCTGCCCCCAAAATAAGGCAGTATCCTTTACCCACTTTACCATCGGGCAAGCCGCACTGTGCCGCGTAGTCGAACAATCGGTACAGCTCTGCGGCATCACAGGAGCCAAACTTATTATCTGTCGCATATACGGCTAAATCAAAAGCAGCCTGCGGAGACCCCAGCATAGCTGCCAACTCCAGCATCTTGCGTCCGGCTGCTTCGTTTTTCTCTATTTTGAGAGAATGTGTGGGGTCGTACCCATCCGGGTTAATCAGAGCCGAGCCATAAATATACATAGCCATAACATGATGGCGTTCAACCGCTGTTTTAAGATAGCCGAAGCGTTCTGCATCGCTGATAACATCTGCGGGAGATTGGCTCAGAATAAACGGGGCTGTGACGCTACCGTGGGCGCATGCTTTTTTCATCCACTCCACAATTTTGATGTCAGATATTTGCAGATTGGCCACAAGCTCCTCCAGATAATGGTTCTTTTTATTGAGCTCGGAGCGAACTTCCGGGGCATTCAGTTTATCGAGCGCGAGTCTTCCGGTATGCAAAATGTAGAGCGCGCGCGCCTTGCTATTGCCGGATTTGCAAGCTTCGATTAGGTGTTGTTTAGCTTTCTCGTTATCGGTTTCGTGGCGAATTGTGGCAGACAGAATATAAGCCGGGGTGTACTTGGCACGCATGGCATTGTCTAAATCGCGGAGCATGCGGTCGTATTCCGGTGTTCCGATAGACGTGTAGGGCAACTGGTACATCACGCGCCAGGCAATAGCCGCAGCATTACCGGCAGCCGCCTGTTTTTGCATCATGTCGTAAAAGGTACTCACGGAGCCTCCGTTATCGGCAACGATGCGGGCAGCTTCATAAAAATCTTCGCTGCCGGTTTTAATCATGTTATTTAATGCTTGCACAAACTGCTGTTCTATCGCAACAGTTTGAACACTTGCAGACGCTGTAGGTGCGGCCGCTAACTCTCCTCCGACCAAGGCTAATAACAACAGGGTGCTTCGCATCATACCTGCACTATACACGCTTTGCTGCGGGGGAGCAAGCCAATTTTCTGACTTACCCGCGCACAATTCTAGCCGCTTCTTCTCGTGCCATGGCATCGGCCTCGAGGATGACGGACAAATCTCCGTGGTAATCTCTGGGCGAGAGTCGCGAAAGTGCAGCCTCTACGGTTTGCCAGATTCCGGGGAAGGATAATCTACCCTCCACAAAAGCCTGCACCGCAACCTCATTGGCAGCGTTGTACATAGCGGGCATCGTACCACCGATTAAGCCGCTTTGGCGGGCCAGAGACAAAGCCGGAAAATCCTCCCAACGCGGGGCTTCGAATCGCAAGGATGCAATTTGAGCCAAATCTAATCGTTTAAGGGAATTGGGGGTACGCTCCGGCCAAGTAACGGCATATTGAATCGGGAAGCACATATCGCTGCTGCTCAATTGTGCTAAAATAGAGCCATCCGTAAACTCGACGAGAGAATGTACAATACTTTGCGGGTGCACCACCACATCCACGCGCTCCATAGGCACCCCGAACAACCAGCGAGCTTCTATCATCTCTAAACCCTTGTTGAAAAGCGTAGCAGAATCTATGGTGATTTTGCGGCCCATTTTCCAAGTCGGGTGCTGCAAGGCTTGCTCCAAGGTAACATGGGCTAACTGCTCTGCCGGGGTTTGACGGAAGGGCCCGCCGCTGGCAGTTAAAATGAGGCGGCTCACCTGCTCTGCACCACCTTGGTGCCCTTGTAGACATTGGAAAATGGCATTATGCTCACTATCCACAGGCAACACATTTACCCCCTTTGCTGCGGCGCGCTGCATCACAACCTCACCGGCCATTACCAATATTTCTTTAGAAGCAATCGCCAAATCCTTACCGGCCTCAATAGCCTCTAACGTGGGTTGTAACCCCGCAGTGCCGATAATAGATACCAACACCATGTCGGCGTTCACGAGCGTAGCTAACGCGCACAACCCCTCCAACCCGGTGTAAATGCGGGTATGTGCAGGCACCTGCTGCTTAAGCCTCTCGTAACCGGTAGCGTCAAAAAGGCATACATCGCGCACGCCGAAGCGGTTTACCTGCTCTGCCAGAGCATCTACGCTGCTATGGGCAGCCAACCCGACAACCTCCATACGCTCGGGGATATCCTGCGCTACTTTAAGTGCACTGGTGCCGATACTGCCGGTAGAACCAAGAATGACGACGCGTTTTTTATTCATGTGCACAACAGTCTACCGTATAAATGCTCATTTGGCAAGCTTGTATCGTATTCTTGTTCCATTTCTGCCCCTGCGTAAGCGGCCCAAGTATGGTGCTGTTCAGAAATTAAGCTTGCCAAATAGGGCATAATGGTGTAAAGTGTCGGCGCCGTTCGGGTTCGGGTGGTCGCTGTGCCGTTAGCGGCATAGAGGAAAGTCCGGACATCATAAGGCAGCGTGTCCTCTGAAAAGGGGAGACACCCGGAGCCAATGCCGGGTGGACGGAAAGTGCCGCAGAAAACAAACCGCCCGCAAGGGTAAGGGTGAAAAGGTGGGGTAAGAGCCCACCGCTCCGAAGGTAACGACGGAGGCATGGTAAACCCCGCGCGATGCAAGACAAACAGGGGAAGGGTCGCCTGCCCGCTCAGAATCCCCGGGTAATAGTTGCACCCGGCTATAAACGCCGGGCATGCCGCATGCGGCATGAGAAAAATGACCACACAGCCCGCAAGGGTGGACAGAATCCGGCTTACAGAACCCGAACGGCACCACGCGACATCATCCACAAAAAACACAGGCATACACGCTTTACACTTGTAAAAGGAACATAAAGTTGATAGAATCTCACCCCGTGAAGGTAATTGTTGTAACAGGCGGCATCGCATCAGGCAAATCGACAGTCGTAACTCTCCTTACCGAAATAGCAGGCAAAGGGCTTATTGTATTCGATTGTGACCAAGCAGTTAAAGAGCTTCAGGAAAGCGGAGAGCTCAACGCCCCGCTTGTTGAGGCATTCGGCGAGCAGGTCTTGACTCCGCAGGGAGCCATTAATAAAGATTTCCTCCGAGATATCGTCAAAAACAATCCTGCCGGGCGTGAGCAGCTCAATAGCGTTGTGCACCCCTTGGTACAACAAAAATGCGAGGCAGCACAACAAGCAGCAAGAGAAAGTGAGTGTGTGCATACATTTGTTGTGGATATTCCCCTGTTCTTTGAGAGCACAATCAACCTCCATGCGGACCGCATTTGCTTAGCCGCCGTTACGCCGGAGACGCAAATAGCCCGTCTGGTTACAAGAGACGGCATCAGCCGCGAAGACGCGCAGGCCATGCTCGATGCCCAGTTGCCGACACAGGAAAAAATCGAGAAATCCGCCACCGTTTTCTGGAACGAAGGCAGCCTCGAGATGTTGCGCGAGCAAGTGCTCTACTTCTATACGGCAGAACTTGCTAAGGAGGCAGAAACCGTTATCGCCCGCAGCACGGTAATCAACCTCAACACCCTACGCGCTATGCCGCTTAATGAGCTGCAAACCCTTGCCGCAGAGCAACTCAAACAAAGCCTTGCCGGCATGACGCGCCGAGAAATCATCCTGGAATATGCCAAAGTCTGCTCCCACCAAGGCAACCAGGTTTATGCCACAGGCGTGTTGGACTTTACCAAAGACGGCATCATCTTGGCGAGAGACGATAACAGCAGCTTCAAACACGGCGCGGACGATGTACAGGTATTCCCCGAAGTGGTGCGCAAATACAACCTGCGCCCCGGCAACAAAGTAAAACTGCGCCTGGCCCAAGAGCAAAGCAACAAATCCAACCGCTATCTGCGCGCAGCCGATGTGGTGGAAATTGAGGGCATCCCCGCCAAAAACTTTAACCAATTCAAGGAGTTTGACCAATTAACACCCCTTTTCCCCAGAGAGCGCATTATTCTGGAGAACGCTTCTCTCAAACTCCCCTCCATGCGTGTGCTCGATCTTATCACCCCGCTGGGCATGGGGCAACGTGCCCTCATTGTCGCCCCGCCCCGTGGCGGTAAAACCGTGTTGCTCAAAAATATAGCCAAATCCATCCGCACCAATTACCCGGATGCAGAGCTACTCGTACTCCTGCTCGACGAGCGCCCCGAAGAAGTAACGGATTTTGAGGAAACGGTGGATGCCCCCGTCTATGCCTCTACCTTCGATGAACCGTCTTTGCGCCATGCTCAGCTCAGCGACATTGTGCTGGAGCGTGCTCGGCGCTTGGTGGAACAGGGCAAAAACGTCATCATCCTGCTGGATTCTCTTACCCGCCTCTCCCGAGGCTACAACGCCAACCAAATCGGTGGCCGCATCATGTCCGGCGGTCTTGGCTCCAATGCCCTCGAAAAACCCCGCAAATTCTTCGGAGCCGCCCGTAATGTAGAAGAAGGCGGCAGCCTCACCATCATTGCCACCTGTCTGGTCGACACGGAATCCCGCATGGATGAAATCATCTTCGAGGAGTTCAAAGGTACCGGTAATATGGAAATTCGTCTGGATCGCGAGCTCTCCGAGCGGCGCATCTACCCCGCTATCTCCATCCCCCAAAGCGGTACGCGTAACGATGACCGCCTTTACCACCCCGATGAGTTTACCCGCATCCAACAACTGCGCCGCCAACTTGCCACCCTCCCCGGTTGGGAAGCTCTGGAAACCTTGCTCAAAAACATTAAACGCACCCAAAATAACGCAGAATTACTCATCGGCGGTATTAAATAATTTTTGCCTCATTCTCATCTCATTCGCCCTGTGTGCCATGTGCATGCAGGGCTCCTTTATTTCCTGATAATCCTATCATTTTCATAGCATAAGCTAGTGCAACCTCGCAAGCATTATCACCTAGAGTTAACTCTATATAAATAAATAAGATTTTTTAATAAAAAACGTGAAACAGGCTTGAAAAACCAATAAAAGGTGATAGAATAAAAGCAGAGCCGATAGAGGCAACAATTTCACAACGCTATTATACTATGTCACTCGAATCATTCTTCAACCCGAAGAGCATTGCAGTAGTCGGTGTATCTGCCGATACCACAAAACTGGGCGCCGTTGTATTCAACAACATCATATCTGCTGATTACAAGGGGAATCTGTACGGCGTAAACCCGAAGATGGGTGGCCAAGAGCTTTGCGGCAAGCCCTGCTATGCCAGTGTAGACGCTCTGCCGGAACCCATGGATTTGGTTGTTATCCTCGTACCGGCTCGTTTCACGGAAGCCGTGGTAGACGCCTGCATCACCAATGGCACCAAGAACATCTCCATCATCACCGCCGGTTTCGCAGAAGTGGGCGAGAAGGAATTGGAGAAGCGCATCGCGCAGAAATGCTTGGACAACGGCATCAACCTGCTTGGGCCGAACTGCTTGGGTCACATTTCCACCTTCGATAACGTAAACGCTTCATTTGCAGACGGTTTCCCGGCACGCGGCAACGTAGCATTTGTTTCTCAGTCCGGCGCATATTGCTCTGCCATCATGGATTGGGCAGCCGGCAAAGGCATTGGTTTCTCCCACTTCATCTCCATCGGCAACAAAGCCGTCATGGGCGAAGATGCCCTGTTGGCTGCTCTTAAGGACGACCCCAACACCAACGCCTTCGTCTTCTATCTGGAGTCTCTCAAGAACGGCAAGGAATTCCTCAAGGTTATCAAAGAAGTATCCGACACTAAGCCCTGCGTTATCATGGAGCCCGGTAAGAGTGCCAAGGCACAGGCCGCATCCCTGTCTCACACCGGTTCTCTTGCCCCGAACTACCGCGTGCTCGAGATGGCTCTGCAAGGTGCAGGTGCCATTCAGGCATACAATGACCGCGAGCTCTTCGGCTTGCTGGAGGTGTTGCAATACTGCAACCACAACGAGTTTGACGGTCAGGTAGCCGTGCTCACCAATGCCGGTGGCGTGGGCGTGCTCACCTCCGACCTTTGCGAAGAAGCCGGGTTGGATCTCGCGCCTCCCAGCGAGGAGACCAAGGCTGCTCTGCGCAACGTGCTTACCCCCGAGGCATCTTTGGGTAACCCCATCGACGTAGTGGGCGATGCCAAGGCAGACCGCTACGAGGCTGCCCTGCGTGTTCTTTGCGAAAGCGGCGAGTACAAGAATATACTCGTTCTGCTCACCCCGCAGCGTGTTACCGATTGCCCCGGAACGGCAGAAGCCGTTATCAAACTGGCACCGCAGTACCCCAACGTCAACATCTACTGCTCCTTTGTGGGTGGTGCCCGTGTGGACGAAGGACGCGTTCTGCTTGACAAAGCCAAGATTCTCAACTACGAGTATCCGGCCGACATCGTGCGCCTGTTGGGTCTGCTGAAAGCTCAAATGGCATTCCGCGGCAAGAAGCTTGCCACCTGCGAAACCGGCGAAGTTCCCGCAGAAATCAAAGCAGCCATTACCTCCGCCAAGGAAGCCGGTTTGGCCTCCCTGCCCCAAGAGACTGTTAATGCCCTGATGGACCACTACGGCATCGACTACCCGAAGTGCGGCAACTTTACCGATAAGGAAGCAGCTCTTGCGTTCTGCAAGACCATCTTCCCCAACGCAGTTGTGCTCAAGCTCTCCGCGCCCGATGCTTTGCACAAGACCGAGATGAAGGGTATTTACCTCAATATCAACGACGAGGCTTCCTTCACCGAGGCATGGGACGGCCTGTGGGGTTCCATCACCAAGTTCCAGCTTAAAGGTGCTTCCGTCCTCATCCAAGAGATGATTACCAAGGCCACGGAAACCATTATCGGCGTCAACACCGATAAGAACTTCGGCCGCGTCATGGTATTCGGTACAGGCGGCATTTACACCGAGGTAATGCGCGACACCACCATGCGCATTCTGCCTGCCGACGATTTCTCCGCTATGATTAAAGAGACCAAGGTTGGCACCATCCTCAATGGTGTTCGCGGAGAGGCTCCCAAGGCAGTTGGTCCTTTGGCCGACACGCTTGCCAAGGTGCAGAAGCTCGTGCTCGAGAACCCGGAGATTACCGCCATCGACGGCAACCCCGTACTCGTCACCGCAGACCGCGCCGTGGTTGTGGACTTCAAGATGATTCTCAAGTAAGCTTTTATTGCTCAACTGATACTTGCCGCACTCCGCTTTCTTGCGGGGTGCGGCTTTTTACGGCTGTAGCGCAAAGCCGGTATGGTATTATAAACCGGCGCATGTAAAAAAGCTTGATTTTTTCCGGGAAATGAGGCAGTATGGGCTCCCCGCATACGTTTTCAAGTATTATGGCAGCTTCCATCAAAATCGGTATCATTCAAAATGCCCCGCTTACGGCGGATCTTTCCAATAACCTGCGCCAAATCGTGCAAGGATACAGAGAGTGTCTGGACCACGGCGCAACGCTTATCGTGGCTTCGGCCTATGCCTTATGCGGTGCCGGGGTAAAAGACTTGGCAGACCGGGGCTCGTTTTTGCAACAAACGGCAGCCGCGTTGCAATGTTTGTCTCGCGAGCTGGGAGAAACACCGTTGCTACTTGGGGCCTATACGCCGATGGGGGCTTTGTTGACAAATGCAGATGATGACGATGATTTTGCCGCCGAAGACGCATTGCCCGAACAGCCTGTGCGCGGCATGCTTGTGCCATACCTGCTGGAGCACGATTGTGTAACGGAGCTGGAGGACGGCGAGGTGATAGAGCTCGATGAATTGGCAATCTATGTAGATATATCTCAAGAAGAAGTATTGATGAATGAGGAAGACGTGAACCTCATTGTCCATTTATCCCCGGAATCCTGGCATGCCAACGCAGCACAGGCAGAGGAAACGCGCTGCCGCTGGGAGGCGGACTCCAACTATTGCCCGGTTGTAACGGTACACCCTGTCGGCACGGCAGAAGAGCTTGTGTACGGCGGAGGCAGTGCTATATACAAGCCCGGCAATGCCACTCAGGCACGCTTACCCTTCTTTACCACGGCAGCTAAAGTTGCCGCTGTATCCGGCAAAGTTACGGCCAGAGCCCTGCCCGCAGCGGATGAATTGCTGGCACAGGCCATTGAACAAGGGATACGAGATACCGTAAAGAACAACGGCTACACCGGTGTCTGCATCCCCATGGATTCTCCCCATGCGGCTCTACTGGCAATCCTCTGCAAAGAAGCATTGGGGGCCAAGCATGTGCACGCCGTTACCTTCTGCGGACAAATGGCTGTGGCAAAAGAGCTTGGGCTTGTGTGCCGCAATTACCAAGGTACGGCATTGCCCTCCGTTTTAGACGCATCTGCAGATGCCTCGCTGCAAACGGCAGAGCGCTTGCGCCTGCAAAGTGCTCTTTGCACTACCTATGCAGAGGCCAACGGGCTGATGCCCTTATGCCCCCTGACGCGCCACGAGCTGATGACGGGAGCCTTTACCCTGTACGGAGACAGCTGCGGCTACTTGGCGCCGCTGGGTAATTTATACCGCATGGACGCACACATGCTCTGCGAATACTTTAAGGAGAAATACAGCAACATCCTCGGCAGCTTGGCAGAGCCGGATTCTCCCCGGACGGACAGAATCATCCACGAGTTGGCGGATCGCAACATCAGTGCCGGTACCTTGCTGCAAGAGCATATTTGCCCGTTTGCAGAAGACGACATTCGCAAAGTGCAACGCCGCATCATCGGCTCGGCACTCAAACGCACGCAAACACCCATGGTATTGCATGTAGATGCAGAGAGCGAGCGCATCTCTCTGCCGGTGCATCATCGCCTCAACGACTGATAAACCCACCGCCTTTACCAACACACACGCAGCGGGCTGATGCGATGAACAGCCCGCTGCGCGCTTTTTTTTCGTATCTCCGCTTTATGCTTGCTTAGGTTGCGGGGTTAATGAAAGGAACAACAACGCCCAACCGGAGAATATCATCTCCACGGCAATAATGGTGCCAATAAGCCATAAGGAAGAATTAGGCCAGCTCCATACCACCATTGCTCCCAGTACGAGGGACACAATGGCATTGAATACACGCCACGGTGTACCCGGCTGCGCACGCAGATTCACTGCCGTAATCAGCCGCAAAATGCCCCCTGCCAGTAACGCAATGCCGATAACCAGCGTAAGCAATGCCATAGAGCTGAACGGTAACAACACCATCGCAGAACCTACAACCAAATAGAGCACGCCGGAAAACAAACTCCACAAACGTTGCCCTGCACGGGTAAATACATGGAATAAATGCACCACGCCCAGCACCAAAAGCACAAAACCCGCCACCCAAACAGCAGCTGTGCCCAACAGCATCGGGAAACTCAGCATCGCAAAGCCCAATACCAACTCCAACACGGCTAATATAGCAGAAAACCAGGAGTTACCCATCACTTTGCTACCAACAAAAACACTATTTGTATTCATCATTTACAGTACGGTTAAATATAATTTTTCTACGAACCCCCAGTTAATATGCTCAACAAAACGCTCCACATAGCCTTTCCTGTCATTCTTCCATGTCAGGTAATAAGCATGCTCCCACACATCGCAAGCAACCAGCGGTATAAAACCGGCTACTACGCCGTCTTGGTGGCGGCTCAGCTCTGCAATGGTTAATTTTTTACTCAGAGGGTCCACCCCCATCACTGCCCAACCGCTGCCGGGAAGCCCGCCGGCAATAGCGGCAAATAAATGACGGAAGGAATGCACCGAGCCAAAGGATTCTTCTATTTTGTCGCGCAACACACCGGCAGGAGAGCCCCCGGCAAATGGGCTCATATTGTACCAATAGAGAGAATGCAACACATGCCCGCCCAAATTAAAGGCCAAGCGGTGGGTTGCATCGGCTGCAAGTTCAAACTTTTCCGAAGCTCGGCAAATGGCATCCAACTCATCCGCCGCTTTGTTGGCCCCTGCTACATAAGCAGCATGGTGCTTATCGTGGTGCAGTATCATGGTTTCCGCACTTACCAACGGCGATAGCTCCGATACATCATAAGGTAGCGGGGGCAATACATAACGCCCGTCTGCGTACCCTTTTGTGTGGCATAAACTTTTCATGCAGGTCTGACACAAGCGCCCTGCCGAACGTTAAAAAATTGATAGCCATTACTTCCAATCCATGCAAATAACCGTCACATTATCTGCATAGGGATTATTTAATGCCTCGCAAGCTGCCACAATGCGGGAGGATAAGTTGCCTTCCCGTTGCTCGAACATACGGCGCACGGGGTCGGATATAAGGGGACTATCCAACAAATCATCTGCCCCATCGGTAGTCAACACTATGCGGTCGCCCGGCAACAAGGGGTATGGCACAGCCGGAGAGTCCACCAAAGCCGGGGGCTCCCCGGTAAGCGCAGAACGCAGGGAATAGCCCGCATGCTTGGCTTCTTCGTAGGTTAAACTGCCGGCATGCACATATTGCATATATACGGCACGCATGGAGTGGTCCTCGTTCAATCTCACCAAGCGGTCATGGCGCCATAAGTATAAAGGGGAGTCGCCC
>SUVM01000134.1 GCA_015062015.1 Akkermansiaceae bacterium
TCGCTACGCTTCAGCGACCTGTAGCCCACAAAAAAGAGTAATTTGCTAATTATGCGCGAATTATAGAAATTACGGTGCGCTAATTATGTCCGAAACACTTATGTCGATTTCGGTGCGCATTTTTATCCGAATACGCGGGATTGGTCAGTATCGCCATCTTTCAAGAATGGCGGTTGCGCTTAATGGCTCAATATGAAAAGGTTTGATGAAGGGGTGGGCGTGCCGGTGAGTGTGGCTTTTCTCAGAAGATTAAGCCTAAAATGCTTTTTGTGCTGTATACCAGGCAATTCCAATAGGTGGCTGTGCTGAAGATGTCGAACAGCATGAGGAAGCCCGAGATGAGCAGGAAATTGATACAAAGGATGATGAGCAGTGAGAAGACGAGCCCGTTGTTAAAGATGTCCGGCTGTTTAACGATGATAATCTCGTACGGGGTCCAAAACAGGTGGAATGCCCACCAAAAACCAAACCCGGCATAGAACCACTCTTCGTATGTGCTGAATGGGTTAATGAGGTTGATGCTCCATACCAGCAGCATCCATACAATCATCCACAGCGGTACAAAGTAGGGCGAAAGGGAGATGAAGATGTTGGATTTGTTGGAGGTAACGTGCCCGCCTTGTGTGGCGGTTACCCGGAACTCCGATATCTTACCGCCGCACAGTAAAATGGCAATGGCGTGCGTCAGCTCGTGCCCCAATACATAGATGTAGGTGAAGACAACGCGCTTGATGTGCATGAGCGTCAGTACCGTATACACTAATGCCCCTAACAGGGTATACCATATCGGTGTGCGCATCCAAAAACGTATGCGCTCTACCGCAGTGTTAGAGTGCACGACGGATAAACCCAGTGCATATACGATGATGGCCAGCAGCGGCAACAGCAGAAAAAACGCAATCAGTAAGCGGATGATGCGTGGGCGCCCCTGTATGCCGCGTATGGAATAAAAGCCGGAGTGCCGGTTGCCGCGCCGCGCCGCATGGCGCAGGTTACCGGTTGTTGCGCCTTGGCGGTGGGTGGGGGCAGAGTTTGTGTACAGGGGGGGCATCTCTCGTGTTTTAATGGGGGAGGGCGGGGCGGATGTCTTGGATGGACACCGAGACGGTTGTGCGGCCGCGCCAGTAGTTGCGGTCTATGGTAAAGGCGATGTCCCACGGCGGGTCCGGCAGGTGTACGCTGCCGCCGTTAAAGTACATGGCATCGCATTCGTGGCATCCTTGCCGCAGGCATAGTTTGAGGTGGTTGCCTTGCAGGTGGCGGGGCGCATCGGATAGCATGACATTGCGGCTCATAAATACCGGCTGCGGGTTGGAGTTGCCGAAGGGCTCCAGCAATTCGTAGCTGTCCAGCAGCTCCAAATTGAGCTCTGCCAAGCTTACCTCTGCATCAACATGCAGGCGGGGTTTGAGCTGATCTTCGGAGGTGTTGTCGCGCACATAGGCATCGAATGCGGCACGGAAGCTGTCTATCATTTCTTCGCGGATGACGAGGCCTGCTGCCATATCGTGCCCGCCGCCGGATACGAGCGTGTCTGCACAGGCATGGATGGCTTGCACCAGCGAAACCCCCGGTATAGAGCGGCCGGAGCCCTTGCCCAGCCCGGTTTCGTCTAAGGAGATGATGAAGGTGGGTTTGTGGTAGCGGCGCATGAGTAATGAGGCTACGATGCCCACGACCCCCGGGTGCCAGGTGCGAGAGCCCAGCACAATGACGCGATCTGTTGCCGGAGAAAAGTTTTCTTCCAGCATGCGGGTGGCTTCTGCGCGTATTTTTTCTTCCTCCTGCTGGCGGGCTCTGTTGTGTGCCTCTAAGCAGTGCGCTAAATGCAGGGCGCGGTCGGCATCGTGCGTCATGAGCAGCTCCAGCGCATCTGCCGGGGAGTCCATGCGCCCGGCGGCATTGAGCCGCGGCCCGATGCGGAAGGATACATGGCTGGCATTAGGGGTGTTGCGCAGCCCCGTTACCTCGTTGAGTGCCTTGAGCCCGGTGTTGGCCCCACGCGCCAGTACCCGCAACCCGTGGCGGGTAAGGAGGCGGTTTTCGTTGACGAGCGGTACAATGTCTGCTACGGTGGCAATGGCCACAATGTCCAAGTACTCCCGCAGGTCAAAATCTGCCAGCCGGCGGCGCTTGAGCATGGCATGCGCCAGCTTGAATACCACGCCCGCGCTGCACAGGTAGGTGAGGGGGCTTTGCTCTTCCAGCTTGGCGTTTACCACGGCTATTGCAGGGGGGCGGCCGCGGGTGCTGCTCTCGTGGTGGTCCAGGATGATGACATCTATCCCGAGCTCGTTGAGGTAGGCTACTTCGTCTACGGACGAAGTACCGCAGTCTACCGTGATGATGAGCTGTGGCTTGCCGCCGCATTCGTTGATAGCCCGCCGTATGCCTTCCCGGCTCAGGCCGTAGCCCTCTCTGGTGCGCACGGGTATAAAGCATGTGGGCTGTAGCCCGTATGCGGTTAAAATGGTATGCAGCAGGGTGACGGAGCTTACTCCGTCTACATCGTAATCGCCGTAGATGCAGATGAGCTCGCCGTGATCTGCCGCGCGGAAGATGCGCTCAACGGCGGCATCCATCTCCCGCATCTTAAAAGGATCCCCCAAGTCGGCTAGTCGGGGCCGAAGGAATTGCTCTGCCCGCTCCGGATCCCGTATGCCTCTTTGCGTCAGAATCTTACGGACGAGCAACGGTAGCTGCTCGTTAAGCTCTGCGCCAAAATCTGCCGGGGTGTCCGTCGGGTGTAATTCCCAACTGAACTTTGTACTCATGGCACTACTTTAGCATGCGCGCATTAGGTAGTCAAGCAATTTACCGCGTCAACCCATCATCTGTGCCGCCAAGAGGGGGGGGGAGGCATGAGTTTGAGGCTTATAACTCCGCCAATTATTGTTGTGTGCTTATGGATTGTTCTTCGGCGCGGATGTCGTAGTCTAGGTTGAGTTGTTGGGTGAGGTTGCGGATTTTTTGGATGGCGGGGATGCTTTGAGCCGCCTCCGGGGTGGTTTGGAGGGTGCTCAGAAACATGCTGCCGCGCTTCCATGCATACCATTTGTCGGAGGGGGTGTAGGTGGCTTTTTCTGTGTCGGTTTTGGCGGCATGGTTGCGTTGCAACAGTAGCTGCATCATCCGTAAACATGCCGGGGCCCCAATGGCGGGGTTCCCGAGGCTTTCTGCCTCAATTTGACCGTAGGTGCCGATGGCGGATTCGATGTCGTGGCGAATTTCGGCAATCTCTGCGATAGTTTGCAGAATGCGTATTCTGTTGGTGCTGCTGTGGTTGAGTTTCAGGAGCCGGGTGCAGGTGTCTGTGGCTTCGGGGTATTGTTGAGCCTCCGAATATAAGTGTAATAAGTGCTCCAACGCTTGTGCGGCGATTGCCGGGGTGTTGTTTTGGGCAAGTTTTTGGTAAAGGCTGCGGGCTTCTTGTTTGCGTTGCGGTGTGGTGTGGACCGGGGTTAGCAAAAGTTCTGCCAGCCCCAGTTCTGCGTCTGTACGGCAGGGGGCATCTGTGGCGATGAGGCGGCGGAACCTGGCCTCTGCCTGCGCGTAGGCGGTGGCAGAGGCTCCCTCTTTGTGGCGGAGGGTGTAGAGTGCTAAGGCTAATTCGGTAAACGGCGGGGCAGGGGTGGGGCTGGCTTCTTGTAATTGCTGTGCCGTGGTGTGGAGGGTGGCGGAATCTGCCCCTGTGGCATCCATTTGCTGCCTCAATAGCTCGGTTAAGGCAAAGCAGGCGGTGTTGGGGTGGGTAAAGAGCGTTTGTAGCTGCTCTGCCGGCCGGGTGGCAAGGAGGGTGCGTATGGCTGCGCGAAGCGCCGGTTGGTCCGCCGCCCCGGGGATGGTGCCTTCTTGGGTAAGGATGTTTATTTGTTGCTCTGCCGGCATGTTGGCGGCATAGCGCAGCATTTCGACACGGTGGGGGGCCCCTGCGTAGTCTGCTTGGCGGTAGTAACGCTCTGCATAGGCGGCCTGGTTGTGCGGCGCATGTGTTGCCAGCAGGTAGAGCAAATGCAGGGCGCGCAGCTTGTTGCCCGTTTGCTCTGCTGCCAGCGCTTGGGTGTCTATTTCTTGCAGTAATGCCGTTTTGGCGGCTGCATCTAAGCGGTAATCCGCCATTTGTATGGCATATTGCAGCACCCGGGCATCGGGGGCGGCTCCGTGGGCGATGGTTTCCGGGCTGTAGCGAAGCGCGGCATCAAAATCGCTGCCGGAAAAACGCTCTGCATGCCGTGTCAGCGTGCGGATGTAGCCGCGTATCACGGTGTCTCGGTGCTCGGGCGAGCTGTAGCATTGTTCTAAATAGCGTTGTGAAAGCTGTTTTACCTTTTGGGCATAGTCGGGGTTGTTTTGCGGGGATGCCAGAGCCTGCATCACTTCTCCGAAAAGTGCTTTTTCATCTGTTTGCGGGGCAGTGGGGCTGCTGTTTTGTTGCCGTTTGCGTATGCTTGGTGTGTTGCTTTTTTCCGGTGGGGGGTCGCATGCCACCGGTAAAAGCCAGCATCCGCTTGTCGCAATCCAAATAAGCCCCCATTTCTTCATGCTTGCCATCTTACCATAGCTCCTACCCCCCCGTCAATCTCTTTTCCGTTGCCGCTAAAAAACCGTTGCTCCTGTTACAGAACAACGGGTTTTCGCCTTCTTTGGCTTAAAGCTTCTGTCGCGTCTTATTTGCGCCGACGCCGCATTGCCATACCCGCCAATGCCAGCAGAGAAAGCGTTGCCGTTGCTGGCTCGGGGATGGGCAACGTAACAAAGCGCGTGGTGATGCCCTTGACAAACTGTGCATCGGACACTGTGATAATGGATTGGTTACCGGCGTCGAGTTTTCCTCCGATGCTGAAACTTTGAATTAAGTTATTGGAGTTGTATTGGTTTTCGTTGGTAATAGTAGCCGTATCGGCTAGAACTTCATTTACATATAGGGGAACTTCTAAAAAGTCGCTTGTAAACGTATTTCGGAATTTCCAAAGACACCTTGTCGTGGTATAATAAGCGCATGGTACCAAAGCTTGAATTGCCACCGTCTTTGCATATGCCC
>SUVM01000135.1 GCA_015062015.1 Akkermansiaceae bacterium
CGGGCCGCACATGGAGCAAAAATGCGCTTTTTTAGCACCGGCATGCGGGAGTGTACGGTCGTGGTATGAGCGGGCTTTATGCGGGTCGAGCGAGAGGTTAAATTGGTCCTCCCAACGGAACTCGAAGCGGGCTTTGGCCAAGGCATTGTCGCGCAGCTGGGCACCGGGGTGACCTTTAGCCAAGTCCGCAGCATGGGCGGCTAATTTGTAAGTTACCACACCTTCTCGCACGTCTTCACGGTCCGGCAAGCCCAAGTGTTCCTTACAGGTTACATAGCAAAGCATGGCGCAACCGCGTTGGGCGATGAGTGCACCCCCGAGTGCCCCGGTAATATGGTCGTAACCGGGTGCAATGTCCGTAGCCAAGGGGCCAAGGGTATAGAAAGGGGCTTCGTGGCACCACTCCAGCTGTTTACGCATATTCTCGGGCACAAGGTGGAGGGGCACATGGCCGGGGCCTTCGTTCATCACCTGTACACCTTTAGCCCAAGCGGCACGGGTAAGCTCTCCCTGCACCTCCAGCTCGGCAAGTTGCGCAAAGTCATTAGCATCTGCAATAGAGCCGGGGCGCAAGCCGTCTCCAATGGAAATTGCCACATCGTAAGCAGCCAGAATATCACAAACTTCATCCCAATGGCAGTAGAGGAAGTTCTCTTGCCGATGCAGCAGCATCCACTTAGCAATAATAGAGCCGCCGCGAGAAACAATACCCGTGGCACGGCGTGCCGTATGCGGCACAAACCGCTGCAATAAAGCAGCATGAATCGTTACATAGTCCACGCCCTGCCGCGCTTGTTCGATGAGGGTATCGCGGAAAATAGGCCAGCTGAGAAACTCTACCTTGCCGCCGCATTTTTCCAAACTCTGGTAAATGGGTACAGTGCCAATAGGCACGGGGCTGTTGCGCAAAATCCATTCTCGCGTTTGATGAATATCGTTACCGGTGGAAAGGTCCATCACCGTATCTGCCCCCCAATGAATAGCCCAACGCAGCTTTTCGACCTCTTGCTCAATGCCCGAAGAAATGGCGGAATTACCGATATTCGCATTGATTTTGCAAAGGAAATTGCGGCCGATGGCCATGGGCTCTGCCTCCGGGTGATTGATATTGGCAGGTATCAGCGCACGGCCGGCGGCGATTTCTGCCCGCACAAATTCCGGGGTGAAGAAAGCGGGCATATTGCCGCCACGGTGAGTTTCTGCCGGGTGCTGATAGTGCAGCTCCGCACGGCGCAGCAGGGAATCGGGCGAGAAGCCCGGCTGTGCTTCCAACTCTGCGGGGCGCGGCATGCCCGTGCCCAATTCATCCAAAGCCCATTGCGCGGTATCCGGGCGGGTTTTGGCGTTGGGAAACGCATCGTAAATAGCTTTGTAAGCCGCTTCGCGGCCCAGGTTTTCGCGAATGGCCACATACTCCATCTCGGGTGTAATAATACCGCGCCGGGCATACTCGCGTTGCGTGGGCGGGTGCGCCAGGTCCGCAGCGCAAAGTTTACCCTCGGCATCGGGCTGCACGTCCTGACGCGCCAAAATCCACTTCTCGCGCAAGCGGGGCAATCCCAGTTCTGCATCAGCAGCAAAGGATTCATCCCCCCAGGGACCGGAACAGTCGTAAATGCGAACCGGGTCATTTTTCTCCACCGTACCATCGGGGAACAAAGAGTCGGAAAGCGTTACCTCTCGCATCGAAACCTGAATGTCGGGGTGGATGGTTCCCTGCACATAAATGCGGCGAGAGCCCGGGTATTTCAATAAATCTGCATTTTCTGCATCCATTGCAGGAAAAACATAGTCGATAAATTTGTTATTCTCAAGTGCGAACTCTGTCATGACAAAATAAGAGCCGCCCCGGTAATTCATCTAACCCGGGCTTATTTAGATTGACATGCGCCACTCCTTGCGATAGGATGATAGGCATGGAATGGACGGAATGTGCTAAAAATGCGTTTTTCACCTTGGCTAGCAACGGGTGGGTGGAGTTTGCCGTGTATGTGGTGCTGGGGTTCATCTTCAGCAGTGCGGTTGGGCGCCTATACACAGGGTTAGCAAGCGCGCAGCACATGCCAAAACAAATTTTGAAGCTGCTCAGCCGTGCGCTTAAAGGTATTATATGGGCCTTGGTGTTGGTACAGGGGCTGCGCGCCGTGGGGGTGGATGTAGTGGGTATTTTGGGTGCAGCAGGTGTTATGGGTGTGGCTATAGGCTTTGCGTCTCAAACCTCGCTCAGCAACCTTATCAGCGGCATCTTTTTGGTGTCTGAGCGCAGTTTTAAGCCCGGGGATTACATCCAAGTAGAGGGCGAGGAGGGAACGGTGGAAAGCATCAATTTATTGTCGGTCTACTTACGCAAGCCCGATAATTCGCTGGTGCGCATACCCTGCGAAACACTCATTAAAAGCCCGGTACGCAATATTACCGGCTCTCCCCGCCGCCGCATAGATTTGGATGTGGGGGTGGACTACAACTGCGATTTGGAGCAAGTAAAACGCGTTATTTTTGAGGTTATCAAACAAGAGCCGGATTTGCCGGACACCCCTGCCCCGGCGGTACTGTTCTCCGGGTTCGGGGATAGCGCGCTCAACCTGCACATCGGGGTCTGGTGCAAGACGGAGGCATACCACACCCAACGCTATCGCTTAGCTACGGCACTGCTGGCGGCATTCCGTAAAGAGGGTATCAACATTCCCTTCCCGGTGAGAACGGTACTGCACCAAAATGTACAGGATTAGAGGGGGCTCTAAGGGCTGAAAGCCCGCTCACACGGACCACGGGGAGGCGTTGTAGGCATCATCTATGGCAGAGCGCAAGCGGTTGTAGACGTTTTCCGCATCTGCAATGTTGATGAGGCCAAGCAGGCGGCGCTCACCGTCTGCGGTTAGCTCGTAGTCCAGAATAATGCTGCCGGAGCCATCGGGATTCACGTCAAAACGCTGAATCATACCCAGCATCAAAAACCATTCTTTGGGTTCTGCCGACCCGGAAAAAACCAACACGCGCTTGGTGGTGATGGCAAAAAAATCGGCGTTGGTATGCCCGGATGCTACACCGCCGGCGGGTGTTTTTTTACCGAACAAACGTGCCCAAAAAGAGCTTTTGGGTGTAGCAGCGGCAGGGGCATGCCGGGGTAGCCCGCAGGGTGCCGCTATCAGGACGCTTTCGCCATCTCTTAAAGATGCAGCAAGGATTTGATGTTGAAGCGGTGTCATAAAAAATGATAATCTTGTTAAAATACCCGTACCGGGGATAAACTCGGTACGGGTATCATCAAAAAACCTGTGCTCCAAGTTAGGCCTGTTGCTCGGCAGCGGCTTTCTCTGCCTCAAGTTTAAGGCGGAGTTTTTCGGGCAATTTTACTTGGATATGGATATCGCGCAACTGGTTAGGCTCTGCCGGAGCGGGAGATTCGCTCATCAGGTCGGCACCACGATTATTCTTCGGGAAGGCGATGACCTCGCGGATGGATTCGCACTTACCGATGAGCATGACAACGCGGTCCAAGCCCAAGGCCAAACCACCGTGCGGCGGAGCCCCGAAGGAGAATGCAGCCAGCAGGTGGCCGAACTGCTCTTGGATGGTGGCGTCGTCCAAACCAAGCGCACGGAACGTGGCATCCTGCAATTCTTTTTCGTGAATACGGATGGAGCCGCCGCCCAGCTCGTTACCGTTGAAGATAACGTCGTAAGCCTCTGCGCAAATATCGGTGGAGATTTCGCCTTTAAGCACCTTTTCAACGTCCTCGGGTACGGGGCGTGTGAAGGGGTGGTGAATGGCGCAGAAGCGCTGCTCCTCATCATCCCAACCAAAGAGCGGGAAGCGGTTGACCCAGAAGAGGTCTATTTCGTCATTACCCTTCAGCAGCTCCATAAAGTCTGCGCAGGCTAAGCGCACGCGCCCCAAAATGGTGCAGCTTTGCTCCCAATCGCCGGCAGCAAAGAAGATGCAGTCGCCGCTCTCGATGTTGAGGCGCGCTTTGAGGGCTTCAATTTCTGTAGCGGAGAGGCGCTTGGTGATGGGGCTCTTCCACTCTTTGAGGTCGTTCACGTCGCGCACCTTGATGTAGGCCAAACCTTTGGCTCCGGCCTCAATAGCGGTTTGCGTAAGAGAATCCACCTGCCCGACGGAGGGATTAAAGCCCTTGGCGTTAATGGCCTTAACGACACCACCATTGGCAATGGCAGCGGAGAAGACGCGGAACTCGCTGTCCGCAAAAATATCGGAGCACTCGGTAATCTTCATTTCGAAGCGGCGCTCCGGCTTATCGGAGCCGTATTGATCCATGGCATCCTTCCACGTCATGCGCGGGAAGGGTGTCACGATGTCGCGACCGACGGATTCTTTGAACACGCGTTTGAGCATGTTCTCAATCCATGCGTAAATGTCCTCGGGGGTAATGAAGGATGCCTCAATATCAATCTGGGTAAACTCGGGCTGGCGGTCTGCACGCAAATCTTCATCGCGGAAACAGCGGGCAACCTGGAAGTATTTTTCCATGCCGGCTACCATCAACAGCTGCTTGTACTGCTGCGGAGCCTGCGGCAACGCATAGAATGCGCCGGGGGTAAGACGACTGGGCACCAAGAAGTCTCGTGCGCCTTCGGGCGTGCTCTTAGAGAGGATGGGGGTTTCTATCTCCAGGAAGCCCTGCTCATCCAAATAATCGCGCATGGTTTTGGTGATGCGGTGGCGCAAAATCATATTACGCTGCATTTCGGTGCGGCGCAAATCCAAGAAGCGGTATTTGAGGCGCAAATCCTCGTTGGCCACGTTGCGGTCCAGCTGGAAAGGCAGCACTGCGGCGCGGTTGAGTACAGTCATGGCCGAGGCATCTACCTCAATTTCACCGGTTGCGAGGTCGGGGTTAGTGGCATCCACCTCATCCGTCTTAAGGCGGGCAACCACGGTACCGGAAACTTGAATAACGGATTCTACACGAAGATTTTCTGCATTATTAGCAAGCTCCGCATTATTCTCAGGATG
>SUVM01000136.1 GCA_015062015.1 Akkermansiaceae bacterium
CCGTTGATTATCTCCGCCTCAAACTCAGGCAGCTAACCTCCCCGTCATTCACGCGACTTTTTTGACGCAGTGCCGAGATTATACTTTTTTGCGCGCCCATTTGAGGCCGTTGAGCATGCGGTTGAGGATGAGGTATTCTACCGCCATGTCTACGGTGAAGAGCAGCCAAATGCCTACCAGGGAGAGGGTGTCCGGCCAGCAGAGGCTCCATACCCAGAGGCAGAATAAACGGAAAAAGCCCATGCAGCCGTAAGAAACATACATCACCCGCCGCGTATCGCCTGCACCGCGCAGGCACATCTTAATCATGAGCATGGCGGCATAGAAAGGCTCAATAAGCAGAAATACCTGCACCACGGGGATGGTGGCGTTGGTGAGCCCCGGGGAGTTGGATGCGAATATCTCTACAAATATCTGCGGGAAGAAGTAGAACACCACGCCCATAAGCCCCATGAACACTACGCTGTACCGCACGCATTTGCGCACCGTTTCCAGTGCCAGGCGTACGCTGCCGGTGCCCAAATATTGCCCCACCAAGGTGGCCCCGGCCATGCCGATGGCAAAACCGGGCAGGAAGCTGAGCGACTCGATACGAATGGCAATGTTGTGCGCGCCCACATAGGCATCCCCCAGTTGCGAGATGGTGCGAAGCACAAAGATTTGGATGAGCCAGATGCCACCGATTTCCACCGCTTGCGGCAGCCCGATGGAGAGGATGCGGTACATGCTTTGCCAGCTGGGGATGAGGTCTTTGCGGCGCAGGTGGATAGGGGGCAAGTAGTTGTCTGAGCGTTCGGTGGCGTAGGTGTCTAAATCCTTGCCGGCCAATATTTTGCGCATGCGTAAGGAGCGGCGCAGTAAAATGCCGATTAAGATGGCGGCAGCCGTTGCCATACCCAGTATCATACCCAAGGCCAAGCCCTCTACAAACATGCCGAAACATTTGACCAACAGGATGCTGAAGACGATGTTCATGCCATCCACCGCCAGCATAATGAAAAACGGCGTACGGGTATCGCCCGCACCGCGCAGGGCTGCATTGACCGCAAAGATGATGCCCGAGAACACGGCTACCCAGCACCCTACATGCATGTAGGTAAGGGCCACCTCTTGCGCGTAGTCGCTCAGGCTGAGTACGGTGGTAACAAGAAAATCCGCCGTGAGGTACATGAGCACGGCAGAGGCAATGCCGGCTAACAGGCCCAGTATAGCCGCTTGGTTGGCGGCATAGTTGGCTTCTGAAAATTTGCGTGCTCCCGTCATGCGGCTGACGATGGCCGTGGCCCCCATACCTACCGCCCCTTGCATAAGGAAGCCCAGCCAGAGCACATAGCCTGTTACGCCGATGCCGGAGGCTATTTTCTCCGTTACATCGCCCTCTGTCCCCATGTGCGTGGCTAAGTACAGCGAGGTGGAGGCACAGATGAAGCTGAGCACTTGCTCCAGCAAGGGCCACAGGGCAATGGCAACAATTTGACGCGGCAAACTCAGCCCTGCCAGTTTGCCCCCTAGTTGCCCTTTGCCTTGCAGCGCGGCGCGTACGGTGCCTTCTCTTCCGTTACCTGCTCCCATGCAACGCGGATGATATCATCTTACGGCGGATTTGAAAAGAAAAAAATGAAAGCGGAAGCTGATAAAATGGGCTATAACCACTACTCGCGATGCATTACAAGCGAGCAGAGGTTACAGTACTGTATATCCCTGTGCGCGGATGGTGGCGTGCAGCTCGGCCATGGGGGCATTGCCGTTTGTGGTTACGGTGACGCATTTTGCTTTGTGGTCTGCCTTGCAGTCTACAACGCCGGGAAGGGCGAGCAGGGCTTTGGTAACATGGGCCTCGCAGTGCGGGCACATCATGCCGTCTACTTTAATGGTGATGGTGTTCATGTGCGTGGGTGGGTTGATGCGGAAACGGCGCAGGCGCAGCGCGTTGGTGACAACGCAAATGCTGCTCAGCCCCATGGCGGCAGCTGCTACGGCAGGGTGCAGTTGCCAACCGAGCAGGGGGTAAAATACCCCGGCGGCCAGTGGTATGGCTAAGCAGTTATAGAGCAGTGCCCAAAAGAAGTTTTGGCGTATGTTGCGAATGACGGCTCGGCTGAGGCGGATGGCTTTGACGACATCGCCCAATTCACTTTTTACCAGAATGACAGAGGCGCTCTCTAAGGCTATGTCCGTACCGGCACCGATGGCAATGCCTACATCGGCTCGCAAGAGGGCGGGGGCATCGTTAATGCCGTCTCCCACCATGGCAACTTTGTGTCCTTGTGCCTGTAATTGCCGTACAAGGCTCTCTTTATGTTGCGGTAGTTGTTCTGCCCGTGTTTCGGGTATGCCGGCTTGGTGTGCAATGGCTTGGGCGGTTAGTGGGTTGTCGCCCGTTGCCATAATGATGCGGTACCCCAGATGCCGCAGGTGGGTGATGGCTTCTTTGCTGCCGGGTTTAAGGGGGTCTGCAACGGCTATGGTGCCTATGTAGTTTGAGCCGCGTGCAAAATAGAGGGGTGTTTTGCCTTGGGTAGCAAGTTGGGTGGCCGTATCTGCAGAGATGCGGATGCCCGACTCTTGCATGAGTGCAGCATTGCCTGCCGCGCAGGGGGTGCCGTTTAGCTCTGCGCGTATGCCCCGGCCGGGTAGGTAGGTGTGGTGGGTTGCCGGCTCTGGCGTTATGTTTTGCCCGGCTTGCAGAATGGCCTCTGCCAAGGGGTGGTTGCCTACGGATTCCAGCGAAACGGCAAGTTGCAGCAGCTCTTGGCGGCTGTGGCCTGCTGCCGGTATGATGTCTGTTACCCGGGGGGCTCCGCAGGTGAGGGTGCCGGTTTTATCTAAGAGGATACAACGGGTGCGGTGCAGGGTTTCCAAGGCTTCTCCGTTGCGAAAAAGGATGCCGGCCTCTGCACCCCTGCCTGTGCCTGCCATGATGGCAACCGGTGTGGCCAAGCCCAATGCACATGGGCAGGAAATTACCAATACGGCAATAGCGTGGGATATGGCAAATGCTGCACCGGCTCCTGCTAACAGCCATGCCGCTGCTGTGAGGAGCGCGATGACGGTGACAATGGGTACAAATACGGCAGATATGCCATCTGCTATGCGCGCGATGGGGGCTTTTGTGGCGGCGGCATCGCCGGCCAAGCGGATAATGTCGGACAGTGCGGAATCCGCCCGCGTTTTATCTGCCCGCACTTGCAAAACGCCGTTACCGTTGATGCTGCCGGCATAGACGCGGCATCCGCTATATTTTTCCACCGGCAGGCTTTCGCCGGTTAGGGCGGATTCATTGGCGGTGGAATGCCCTTCCGTAACTGTGGCATCGGTTGGTACGCGCTCTCCGGCACGGATGAGGAGGATATCCCCGGGTTTTACGGCATCTGCCGGCACAACTTCCGTGCGGTCGTTTTGTAAAAGGTTGGCCGTTTGGGGCAGGAGGGAAAGCAGTTTTTCCAGGGCAGAGCCGGTTTTGCCGGTGGCGCGGCTCTCCATCCATTTACCCAGGGTGATGAGGGTGAGAATCATGGCGGCGCTTTCAAAGTAAAAGACCCCGCGATGGTGGAGAAAGAAGTTGGCCACGCCGTCTGCCATGGCTGCACTTGCCCCCAAGGCTACCAAGGTATCCATGTTGGCGGCACCTTTACGCACGCTTTTTACCCCGCTGATAAAGAACTTGCGGTTTAACCACAAAATCGGTAGGCTGAGCAGGAGCTGTACGGCGGCAGATAGGGTGCCGTGCCATAAATGGTGGATGAGGATTAAGGGTAGCAAAATGCCGGCAGAATAGAGGAATCTCTTTTTTAATACAACATTTTCGTGCCGGGGTGTCTTTTCTGCTGTGCCGGGGCTGGCTCCGTAGCCTGCTGCTGTTACGGCGGCAATGATGGCGGCGGCGTTTTGGGGCTCTTGGTAATGCACCTGCATGCTACCCGTTAATAGGTTGACCTGCACCAGCTTTACACCGGGGAGTTGCCCTACGGCTCTCTCTACGCGTGCAGAACAGGCAGAGCAGCTCATGCCGGTAACACGGAAGTTTTGCTGGTGGCTTTTCTCGGTATTGGTTGTGGCGTCCATGGACGGTTGTATTTTAACTTACGGTAAAATAAGCGAGCGCATGGCTTGCATTTTGAGCGTGGTTTCCGCCCATTCCGCCTGTTCCGTAGAGTCGGGCATAAGCCCGCCCCCGGCGTATAAACGGCAGAGAGACGGGAAAATCTGCATGCAGCGCAGGGTAACAAAAAGGTGCGCGGATTGCGGATTCACCGGCCCCAAATATCCGGCGTAGTAGCTGCGCACAATATCCGGATGGCGGCGCAAGAAGGCGCGTGCCTCTTTGGCCGGAAACCCGCTTACTGCCGGGGTGGGGGGTAAGGTGCGCAGCAGAGCCGGCAGTTGTGCGCGCTCCATGCGAAAACGAATGCGGGTGCAAAGGTGCTCCAGCATGCGCCCGGCACTGACGGTATGCGGCCCATGGCATTCTATCTCACTTGCGAGTGGTTGTAGGCAGGTGGTGATGTGTTGGGTTACCAGGGCGTGCTCTTGCAAATTTTTGTGGTCCCAGGGTTGCGAGCTGTCGGCGCGTGTGCCGGCTAAGGCCATGGTGTGCCAGTAATCCCCCTCTTGTTGCAGCAGCAGCTCCGGTGTGCTGCATAACCAAGTGCCGCCTTGCGGGGTATGGAATAGGCAGTTGAAGGCCCGAGGTGCGGTGCTGCACAGGGTGCGGAAAGCCAATGCCGGCGAAAAATCCGGTGCCGGTATGTCTTCTGTTCTGGCTAGTACCAGTTTGCGTATGCCGGTTTGCCCGCGCAGTTGCGCGGTGTAGGTGCAAAATAATTGGTGGTAGTCTGCGCGAGAGGTTTCTTCTGCAGCCGGGGTGGGCGGCTTTAGCAGTGCATAGGCGTTTGGGGTGGGGGGAGCCGTTAATTCTTGCAAGATGATGCCGGGTTCTTATCGTATT
>SUVM01000137.1 GCA_015062015.1 Akkermansiaceae bacterium
CTCCAATATCTCGCGCTTTTCGGCACATAGATTCTTGTTGGCAATGAGCACCGCCTCACTCTCCAGCACCGTCTCAACCTCTCGCAAATTGTTGCTCACAAGTGTAGCACCACTGCTCACAATGTCAAAAATAGCATCTGCCAACCCTATGCCGGTAGAAATTTCGACAGAACCGGTAATGACATGGATATGGGCATTCACCCCCTGCTCTTTAAGCCATTGACGCAAAATATGAGGATAAGAGGTAGCAATTCTGCGCCCCTCCAACCACTGCGGCCCGGTGTACTCATGCTCCTTGGGAATAGCAATACTCAAACGACAAGCGCCAAACCCCAACTTTTTCACCACATCGGCATCGCCCTCGCGCTCCAAATATTCGTTGAGCCCCACCACACCAATATCTGCCACACCATCCGTTACTGTTTCAGGAATATCATCATCTCGCAGATAAAGCACCTCCATCGGAAAACGCTTAGCCGATACCAATAAAGTACGCTTTGACGAGCTCACTTTTATGCCGGCCTCTGCCAACAGACTCATCGTATCTTCGTTCAAACGACCTTTGGATTGTACTGCAATTCTTAACTTCATGGTTTGTGAATGAGGTTGCGTTGTTGTTGCATCGGTGCTGCACCAGCATGTGCTCGCGCGCGTATTTTACATTATTATCATGCTTTTGTCTCTCAAAATCTGCGTCAACGGGAAAAAAGTTTACTTAAATTAAATTTCGTCTTGAAATCGCTTCGTCTAATATGGTAGTATTGTAACAGTCATCTAACAATACAGTTTTTCTATTATGCGCAATAATTTATTTCTGACCACCATCCTCGCAGCATTCAGCATTGCTCAAGCTGCGGTAGAGTTTCCCGGCACAGAGCCGGGCACGGCTCAGGTACAACAAGTACAGAGCAGCATTTACCGTTTGAGTAACGATTTGATTTCCGCTACCTTTGCCTGGAAAGCCGGGGAGTTACACTTCGATGGGTTATACTCCGCCGATGGTACCCAATTAGTCGAATCGAACGGCATGTTCAGTATCACCCTTGCAGATGGCAGGCAGTTTAATATTGATGCCGTTGATATGATTGCCGATAAACCGAAAATTAAACGTTTGTCTGCAAACAAAAACGCCCTCCGGCTCTCCGAACAAGTGCCCGGCAAGGCCATTTGCTCCACCATTACCACAAAAGACGGCTCTCTCTCCATTCAATGGAGAGCCGTTTTAAGAGACGGCTCGCACTACTTGCGCCAAGAATACACTATCTCTGCCACCGATAAGGATGTACCGTTTGCAAAAATCACCCCGCTGAGCGTTATACCGACAGAAGCCGGCGGGATTCCGAGCATTTCCGGCAACACAACTCACGGCACGGTAGCAGTTACGGATAAACTCTTTATGGGGTTGGAAACGCCCATGTCGGTCATCACCGTGGGTCGCCATGGGGCGCAACAGGAGGAAGAATGGAGCGCCGAAAGCTGGACTCCGGGAATGTTCGGCAACGTCTTTGCCATGCCCGAAAGCTTTATACCCGTATACGGCAAAAAGTTTGACAAAAAGAACGGACCGACCATGGCGCACCTCATGGTTGCCGAAGGCCCGGTAAAATTTGAAGAACCCGGCGACTGTGTTATCGACTTCAAATACGAAAAAGGCAACAATCGCCTCAATATCATTGCCGTTCAACTCGTCACCACAACCGGGCAAGTTATTGCGGAAGACGTACACCCCGGCTACACAGGCCACAAATCCGAGGGGGCGGAATACCACGTTAACGTCCCGGTTGCCGGTACATACCATCTTCGCTATTGGGTAGAAACAAAAACAGAAAAATTAACCAGTTCCGGGCGCATAGCTCTCTCACTTGCTACCGGCAACCCGGAGGAAGAAGCCAACACCGCCATACCGGAAGATTTGGTACGCGGCACTTGGGTACGCAAAACCAACCTTACAAAGCAAACGCCTTGGAAAATCAACAGCGTTATAGGCTTATTTGCTCCCGGGCAGGCACGCCGCTCGTTCCTGAGCTACATCGAGCGCGAAAAACCCGTCCCTTACCGCACCATGGTTCACTATAACGACTGGTACGAAGTAGGTATCCGTGTACACGATTTTGAAGACCCTCGCAAACGCACCAGCGAGAAAATCTCGCTCGACATCCTCAAAACATGGAAAGAAGAACTTTTCAACAAGCGCAACACCCGCATCGATGCCTTTGTTCTGGATGACGGCTGGGACGACTTCAACAGCCTGTGGGACTTCCATGTAGGCTTCCCCAACGGCTTCAGCAAACTTAACAAAGTGGCAACTTCCATGGGTTGCGGTATGGGCACATGGTTAGGACCGGTAGGCGGATACGGAGCCAGCAAGCGCATGCGCATTGCCTATTGGAACAAGACCCACCCCAAAAACCGCATCTCCAATTTCGAGCTTTCCAACCCGATTTACTTCAACGCCTTTGTTGAGCGCTG
This sequence comes from Akkermansiaceae bacterium, assembly GCA_015062015.1. Lineage (GTDB taxonomy): Bacteria > Verrucomicrobiota > Verrucomicrobiia > Verrucomicrobiales > Akkermansiaceae > Akkermansia. The sequence continues at coordinate 2,470 of SUVM01000137.1, forward strand.
CTCCAACATGGTGAAGAACTACGACATGCGTTATTTCAAATTCGACGGCATCTCCACCAAATTCCATGCAAAAGGACCGGGTGCCTTAGAAGATGCAGAAGGCATTTTGAGCGTATTAGCAGCCCTTCGCCAAGCCAGACCCGACATTTACCTCAACACCACCGTCGGCACATGGGCCAGCCCCTTCTGGTTCTTCCATGCAGATTCCATTTGGCGCCAGGAAAACGACTTCGACCAAATGGGTAACGTAGGCGATGCGCGCGACCGTTGGATCACCTACCGAGACCGCCTCGTGCACGAAGTATTCGTAACAGGTGCCCCACTGCTTCCCATCAACGCCTTGATGACGCACGGCACCATCATCACCAAAAATGGTCCGCCCCGCGTCATGAGCACAGATCCGGCCAACTGCATCAAAGAAATGCGCACGGCCTTCACATGCGGCTCCGGCTTGCAGGAGATTTATGTGGACTCCGACCTCATGGCTCAGGACAACGGCCGTTTGTGGGACGAGCTCGCACAGTGCATTGCATGGATACGCCGCAACGAAGATGTATTGGCAGACACGCACTGGGTAGGCGGCAACCCGTGGGATAAACAAAAGAAAGACGGAGACATATACGGCTGGGCATCTTGGAACAAAACCAAATGCACCCTTTCGTTACGCAACTCCTCGGCTAAAACGAAAACCCTCAAAACGACCCTCCGAGAAGTACTGGATGTCCCCCCCGGAGTAACCGGCACCGTAACCTTGCGCAGCAGCTTTGCAGATCAGACAGTGCTGCCGATTATGGACACCGCCATCGACGTAGACACACCGATAGAGATTACGCTTAAGCCCTTCGATGTTGTTGCCATGGAAGGCAAATGCGACACAAAGTAACCCCTCTACCATACCAAACGTAACACATACAGAGCCCATTCGCCCCAAAGACGGATGGGCTCGTTTTTTCCGCCATTGTAAAACATGAACAAACGGATTACAGGCATAGATGCCCTACGCGGTTTTGATATGCTGATGTTATGCGGCGGTGCTGCAACACTGCAACTGCTCTTACAATATTGCACAAACAACACGGCACCACACCTGCTGATGCAGCAATTTGTCCACGCCGAGTGGGGAGCCCCCTTTACCTGCTGGGATTTAGTCATGCCGCTTTTTATCTTTATAACCGGAGCCAGCATGCCCTTTGCCTTTGCAAAATACAAAGAAAAAGGGGGCAGCAATTGGAGGCTCAAAACAACACCGCGTATCCTGAGGCGTGTGCTGAGCCTCTTTCTGCTGGGCATGTTAGTGCAAGGCCATCTTGCCGGAGCAGACCCTCAACACATGAGTTTATTCTGCAACACCCTCCAAGCCATAGCAGAAGGCTACCTCATAGCCGCCGTCATTCTCATGTTCTGCCGCGTGCGTGGCCAAATCATCGCCTGTACCCTTTGCCTAATAAGCTATTGGGCATTGCTGCGCTTTGTCCCCTATGGCTGCCAGCCGGGGGGCTTATTCGAGCCCGACAACAATCTGGCCATCTACATAGACCACCAACTCCAAGGCCGCTGGCAAGACGGCACCCCGTACTCCTGGATTCTGACCTCCCTTTCCTTTGCGGCCATAACCCTGATGGGCACCCTATGCGGAGAAACCATACGCCTGCAGCGCGGCATACGCGCCATCGGCATATTAAGCAGTTGCGGCTTGCTCTGCCTCTTTGGTGCACACCTCTTGCAACAGGATACCCCCCTCATCAAACACATCTATACCACCACAGCCGTGCTGTGGAGCGGTGGGTGGTGTATCTTGCTTTTAGCCCTCTTTCATGCACTGTTTGACTGCTGCGGAAAGGTGCCGACGCAATGTGCGATCCCCCTCCGAATATTCGGTTGCAACGCACTGCTGGCTTACTTACTGACGGAAATTCACGGTCCGGACGGCCATAATATATGGTGGGGAGTCGTGCATCCTCTCATATACGGCATATCCGACAAAGCGGGAGAATGCGCAGCACTCGTCCACTCCATCCTTTCCCTCGTTTTACTCTGGTTGCTCCTCTTTTTCCTTTTCAAACGAAAAATTTTCCTTCGTGTCTGATTCAGAAATACGTTTTTTTACAAAAAAATCAAATTTTCCCAAAATAAAGCTTGCAATCCTGCCCCAAATAGCATATACTTGCCGCGCACTCATGCAATCTGAGTAAAGAACAACGTTCAAGGGCAGGTGTCTGAGTGGTCGAAAGAGCACGATTGGAAATCGTGTGTACGTCAAAAGCGTACCGAGGGTTCGAATCCCTCCCTGTCCGCTTAAAAAGCCCCACAAAAGTGGGGCTTTTTTGGTACGACCGACGCGATATGCGCACTGCGGTGAAAGTCCGCGTGGAGCCGCGATGATGCGGAATCCCAGACCTGAAGAACAACTGCGGGGAGGTAACGAACCGTGGAAAAGGAAGTTCGAG
>SUVM01000138.1 GCA_015062015.1 Akkermansiaceae bacterium
TCTGAGCCAATTAGGTGCCTCCGTAGAACGCTCCAGCGGCACAGTACGCATCGAATCTCCGGATGGCATCAGCAGCTCTGCCTCATACGAGCAAGTGCGCAAAATGCGCGCCTCCATCTGCCTGTTGGGGCCCATGATGGCACGCATGAAACGCTGCACCCTCCCCCTGCCCGGCGGCTGCGTTATAGGCGACCGCCCGGTGGATTTGCACCTGCGTGCCATCCAGGCATTAGGGGCACGCGTACGCGTAAAAGGCGGCAATATGGTGATAGAAGCCCCCAACGGCTTAGTAGGCACCACGGTGGATATGCGTGGCGACAGCGGCCCCACGGTATTGGGGACAGACAACCTGATGATGGCCGCCGTACTGGCTCGCGGTAAAACGGTTATAGAATCCGCCGCACGCGAACCAGAGGTGATAGATTTAGCCAACTTCCTCAACAAAATGGGCGCACACATCGAGGGCGCGGGCTCTCGCACCATCACCATTCACGGTGTAGAAAAACTGCACGGCTGCGAGCACACCGTCATCCCGGATCGTATCGAGGCCGGCACCTTCATGGTAGCCGGGGCCATGTACAGCGATGGCATTACCCTCAACCGCGTATGCCGCGAGCACATGAGGAGCATCTCCGACCTCTTGGTGGAATGCGGCCATGTGGTAGAATATAACGAGGACGGAACCTCCGTATTCGTGAAACCGGGCGAGCACCCGCGCAGCGGCAAAATACTCACCAACCCCTACCCGGGGTATCCCACAGACATGCAGGCTCAAATGACGGCACTCTTCGCCGTTACCCCGGGCATCAGCGTGGTAAAAGACACCATCTTCCCGCAGCGTTTTATGCACTGCTCAGAGCTTAAGCGTATGGGGGCCAACATTAAGGTGGATAACGGCACCGCCATTATCACCGGTGTAGAAGGCCTCAGCGGCGCCCCCGTCATGGCAAGCGACCTGCGCGCCAGTGCCGCTTTGGTATTAGCCGCGTTAGCAGCAGAGGGCACAACGGAGATTCACCGCCTCTACCACATCGACCGCGGCTACGAAATGCTGGACGAAAAACTCAGCAGCTTAGGCGCAATCGTACGCCGCGCGCCGGACCCCGAGGGCGGCCCCATCGAACCGTAAAAAGCCCGCCCCCCCGGCATATGCGTTTCATCCTCATGCTCAGTCTTGTGCTCTTTGTTGCAGGGCTGAGCTTTTTCGTATACACAGAAAGCGCAGATAGCCCCGGCCAACGGGCAGCACGTATGCGGGGGTGCACACTTTGCCACTCCGGCAACTTTACAGCGCAGCCCCTCCCATGCCTGCGGCAATGGAAACACGGCACCGCACTCTCCCCCTTGGTACAAGCAGCCATGCTACAACAACACCCCAAACTGCCCGGCAAAGATGCAGAGTTACTGGCACACTACATCAGCCTGCAACAGCTCCCCCTACTGGCAGAGAGCCGCAAAGCAGAGCGCGGTGCTGCCCTTTACGCCGCAAAATGCGCCGTATGCCACGGCGCCAAAGGAGAGGGGCAACCGGGCAGCTACCCCCCACTGCGTGGCTCGGAGTGGCTCTCTCCCTCGCCGCAACGCCCATCTGTAGAGCACATCATCCGCAACGGCCTGCAAGGCCCCATCCGCGTACGCGGGGAAATGTGGGACTCCGCCATGCTCCCGCCGGGCATCTCAGATGCGCAAGACATCCGCGCCCTGCTCAACTACCTGGAGCAATTCCGCTAAATCCGCCACTGCTCAATACCAACAAAGCCCGCCCCCGTTTATACAGGAGCGGGCGTAAAAGCAACCTTCTGAGCATTTAGCACGGCCTGTGACACATGGCCTCCTCAATATCCTTTACCTCCAAGGGGGCATTCGGTATCAAATCTTCCGCATCATCGGCGTGTATCAGCACATCCGTCTCGATACGGATGCCGATATTCTCCTCGGGGATATAGATACCGGGCTCGATAGTCCACACTTGGTTAACCGCAAAAACGGGGTCTGCAGGGCCTACATCATGCACATCCAACCCAATGGGGTGAGAGGTACCATGCATAAAGTACTTGCGCACACAAAGCGGGTTCTCCGGGGCGGCATCCACCTCCTGCCGGGTCAACAGCCCCAGCTTCACCAGCTCTTCTGCCATGCGCACACGCACCATGCGCTCGTACTCAGACTTCTTAAGCCCCGGGCGCATAATATCCTTGGCATAGCGGTGCACCGCCAAACATGCCTCGTACACCGCCTTCTGGCGCGGAGAAAAAACACCGTTCGCCGGGATGGTACGCGTCATATCCCCCGCATAACCACCGTATTCTGCCCCAATATCCATCAAAATCAAATCACCGGGCGCACAGCATTTATGGTTGGAGATATAGTGCAGCACGCAGGTATCCTTGCCGGAGGCAATAATGGGATGGAACGAGAACTTGCGCGCACGGCGGCGAATGTAGGCCGCACCCAGCATGCCCTCAATCTCCCATTCCCCCATACCGGGGGTAACCCGACCCAAAATTTCCACCCAACCCTCACCGGTAATGCGGCAGGCCTCGCGAATCTGCACCAACTCTTCCTCCGTCTTCACCAAACGCATAGAGGCTAAAATATCATAAATACTTTGCAATTTCGCATCGGGATAAGACGCCTGCAGCGCAGCAGCCATGCGCTCGTTGCGCGTCTGCACATAAGTGAGGCGGCGGGGGTGGTTATCGCGCTCCAACCACACCTCTTTGGCGGCGGGCACCCATGCAGCCAAAAGTGCGTTGTACTCATTCGTCCAGCGCACATCGGCAATACCACTCAGGGCGGTGGCATCATCTTTGCTCAGGCGTGCGCCCTCCCAAATCACAATATGCTCATTCGTTTCGCGCAGCAGCAGCGTATCCTCGTGCTTGCCGTCCTCTTGCACACGCATCAGCAAAATTGTCTCCTCCTGGTCTATGCCGGTCAGATAAAATAAATTGGCATTCTGGTGGTGTGCCAACGTACCGTCAGCATTGGTGGGGTAAATATCATTAGCATGCACAATCACCAAACTGCCGGCCGGTAATTGGGCTGCCAACTTATCTCGTGTTGCGTTGTAAAACGCGGCGGGTATCGGTTCGTATCTCAACGTATGCATAATCTCAAACTCCTTGTGCCCGCCATTATACCCGCCCCGCCCCCACTCTGCAATATAAAATTGGGGCATGCGAAAAATGATTGACATTGTGCACACAAGCAGGTATGCTTACGCGCGCAATCACCATGACCGAAACCATAGACACCTTGCTCACCACCACTAACAAATATTTGTGGAACTATCTTCTGCTCTTTTTGTTATTGGGCACACACCTCTATCTCACCTTCCGGCTCCGGGTACCACAACGCTACCTCTTCAAAGCCATGCGCTACTACTTCCCCAAAAAAGGGGAGGCCGACGGCCAAATCTCGCAATTTTCCGCCCTCATGGTATCTATGGCAGCCAACATAGGTACCGGCAACATTGTGGGTGTTGCAGCAGCCATAGCCATAGGTGGCCCGGGGGCCGTCTTTTGGTGCCTCGTCACCGGTTTATTGGGCATCGCCGGCCGCTATGCAGAAAGCCTGCTTGCCATACGCTACCGCGTGCAAGATAAAAACGGCAACATCAGCGGCGGCCCCATGTATGCCATAGAGCGCGGCATGCACTGCAAATGGTTGGCCGTTTGCTTTGCTGTATTTACCGCCATTGCCGCCTTCGGCATCGGCAACATCGTACAAGCCCACACCATATCTTCCACCTTAACCGCAAGCGGATTAAATGTACCCACATGGCTCATCGGGGCCGTATTATCCGCCTTAGTTGCCGGCGTATTATTATTCGGACTCAACGGCATATCGCGCATATGCACCGCCTTGGTACCTGCCATGGCCCTCACCTACATTGTGGGTTGCGGCCTGCTGTTAAGTGTTAATGCCGCCTACATCGGGCCGGCACTGCTGCGTATCTTAGATTGCGCATTCTCCGCACAGGCGGCTGCGGGCGGCTTCATCGGCTCCACCATCATGCTGGCCATGCGCACAGGCACCTGCCGCAGCCTGTTTGCCACAGAGGCCGGCTTGGGCTCCTCGCCCATTGTATCTGCCGCCGTTAAAACCGCCAACCCGGTCCAACAGGCCTTGGTTGCCTCCACCGGCCCATTTTGGACCATTCTGGTCTGCACCCTCACCGGCATCACCCTCACCACCGTCACCTTAGCCGCCAACGGCACTATCGACGCCACAAAAGATGCCACCCTCACGGCAAATGTATTCGGCACCTTGGGGCTAACCGGCACCTGCATGCTCGCCATCAGTTTATCCGCCTTTGCCATCTCCACCCTGTTCGGCTGGTCCTACTTCGGCGAAAAATCGCTGGAATACCTCGGTGGCCAACGCCTCGTTACCCCATACCGTGCCCTGTGGTCCGTTGCCGTCTTCATTGGCTGTATCATCCCCAAAAGCACCATCGCATGGAATTTCTCCGATATCGCCAACGGCCTCATGGCCATCCCCAACCTTATTTGCCTCGTCGCGCTCTCCGGCATCGTCGCTAAAGAAACCCGTTATTACCTCCAAGATAATAACTTAGACACAATAGACAATACCCCTATTCCCACCATCGACGAAAAAAATTAAAAAAAATTACAAAAATTTTGAACAAATCCCACCATTTTGGTGTATTAACTGCATCGGTTCCCCCGGTCGGGGGTGAAGGAGAGAGCGCCTTCGGCCAATATCAAGGGAGGAGCCGAGTTTCATAGGTAGTAAGTTGGAGAAAGCCCCGTCGGATGACGGGGCTTTCTTTATTGCTGATTTCTCAATGTGTTACAACTCAATTTTATTATTGTGTTTCACACTTCAATGTACATTTTTCCGCGAATGTAC
>SUVM01000006.1 GCA_015062015.1 Akkermansiaceae bacterium
CGCCGTCCAGCTGGTAATCCAACTTACCTTCGGCGGTAATCTCACAGGCATCGAAAGCGCAAACGTTGGTAAAAGTGCTGGTGTTGCGTTGTGTTGCCCCGCGCTGCAGCATGCTGCCCAGCACCTCGAAGAGAATAGCAGCACTCTCTTGGTGCATGATAACAGCATTAAGCAAGCCATCATCGTAACGAGCATCGGCAAACAAATGCGCTTCACCGCCATAGCGTTTGCCGTTACCTAAAATGACCTGCGTACCTTGGTACTCCTCGCCATTGGGCAAGGTTACGGTGATAACCGGATGCCGCTCCACCGCTACTTTGAGGGCCGTCACCAAGTGAGATGCAGCACCTAACCAACGCTTCATTTTGGGCGTTATCAATTTGATGATGCGGGCATCCATCCCGAAACCGGCCATCTGCAGAAAGGGTTTGCCGTTGACGGTAAAAATATCCACCGGCTGGCGCAACCCGGTTTGCATAGCCTCTAAAGCCACATCAAACCTGCGAGAGCCAATGCCCAATTCTCGCGCAAAAACATTCATGGTACCACAGGGAAGAATCCCCAAGGCTGCACGAGTGCCAATAAGCCCCTGCGCAGCACACATCAGCGTACCATCGCCACCGGCGGCTGCCACCACCGGCTCGCCGGACTCTGCCAAAGCACGCGCCTTAGCCGTCAAATCCTCTGCGCTCGAGGTGGGCACCAAGGTGAAAGCCTCCCGGTGAGAATCGAGCCACGTCTTCAACCCGGACCGAAACAGGCTACCGGCGTTGGGGTTAATAAGCAGAGGAATCGTAAGGTGCATAAATTAAAGTATAACCAAAACAGCTGCAAAGAACGAAACCGTAAAGGCGGGTGAGTCGATAAGGTCAAAAATGCCACCGATACCGGGCAACAAAGAGCCGCTATCCTTAACGGCCAAACCGCGTTTGATGAGAGAACCGGCCAAATCTCCCGCTACACTCAAAATAAAGATACAGGGCATCAGCACGGCAAAGAATTGCCATGTTGATATTTGCACGGGGAAGCTGGTCATACCATACAAGCCCCAAGCGCAGAGAGAGGTGATGATGAAGGAGCCTATGATGCCCTCCCACGTTTTCTTGGGAGAAACCACAGGGCTGAAACGGCATTTAATAAACTTGCCGCCCAGCAGTACGCCGCTCACATAAGCCCAAATATCGCTCATCTTTGTGGCAAGCACCAGCCACAGCAGTGTCATCACATGCACAAGACGCCCGGTTTCGGCGATAACCGGACTATCCAAGCAACAAAGCGCAAAAGCAAACAACCACACCGGGTAAATGAAAGAAAGCACCGCCATACCCATGCTGCTGAGTGCTTGAGCCCCGGTGCGCCCACGGTAATCCATAGCATGTAATTGCGCAAAAAAAGCAGCTAATACATAGAACACCAAGAACCCCAAGGCTACAAGCGCAAAATTAAAATCCGGCACCCAATCCGTAAGCATCCCCACAGACATAAACCAAGGGTATACAAGCCCGGCAACAAGAGACAGGCCCCTGCCGGATTCTTCTTTGCGTTCTTTTAACATATTAAACCACTCAAAGGTGGTAAGATTACAAAGCACACAAACAAGGATGGCATAGCCCCAAAGGCTGTTCCAGGCAACGGCACCTCCTAACAGCCCCAGCAAAATAACAGTGCTTATGCCGCGCTCTATAAATGTTTTTAATTTCGGGCTCATGGTATGGCGAAATGGGGTAAAAAATATGATGATATGGCAGCCGCAGCACCATGGGCAGATGCTGCGGCTTGGGTTCAAAAGTGCTTAATGTGCACAACCGGGGCAAGCCCAACCGGCACGGATATCGGCAAAGAAGTCATTGCCTTTGTCATCTACGAGGATATAAGCCGGGAAGTCCTTAACGGTAATCTTCCAAATGGCTTCCATACCCAGCTCGGGGTATTCGATGCACTCGATAGAGGTAATGCAGTTCTTAGCCAAATCGGCAGCGACGCCACCGATAGAGCCCAAATAGAAGCCGCCGAACTTGCAGCAGGCATCCGTAACACACTGGGCACGGTTGCCCTTGGCAATCATAATCATGCTGCCGCCATGGCTTTGGAACAGCTCTACATAAGAATCCATACGCCCGGCTGTGGTGGGACCAAAAGAACCGGAGGGATAGCCCTCGGGAGTCTTGGCAGGGCCGGCGTAATAAATGGGGTGGTCTTTCACATACTGCGGGAGGTCTTTGCCGGCATCCAACAACTCCTTAAGCTTAGCGTGGGCAATATCTCGGCCCACAATAATGGTGCCGGAGAGCGAGAGGCGCGTCTTGACGGGGTACTTGGTCAACTCGGCCAGCACCTCTTTCATCGGCCGATCCAAATCAATGGGTACCCCGGCACTCTTAGTCTCGCGCCACTCGGCAGGTATGTATTTGCCCGGGTCGTACTCCAATTCTTCGATAAAGATACCCTCCGGGGTAATTTTAGCCTTGGCATTGCGGTCTGCCGAGCAAGATACACCCAAAGCAACCGGGCAAGATGCACCGTGGCGAGGCAGGCGAACCACGCGAACATCCAACGCAAACCACTTACCGCCAAACTGGGCACCAAGCCCCAGCTTCTCGGCTTCTTTCTTCAGCTCGTTTTCCAATTCAACATCGCGGAAAGCGCGCCCGTGTTCGTTGCCGGTGGTGGGCAAGCTGTCGTAATACTTAGTGGAAGCAAGCTTCACCGTCTTAAGGCAAAGCTCTGCACTGGTGCCGCCAACCACAAAAGCCACATGGTAGGGCGGGCAGGCAGCCGTACCCAGCGTGCTCATCTTCTCTACCATAAACTTCTTAAGAGAAGCGGGGTTGAGCAAGGCCTTTGTCTCTTGGTACAGGTAAGTCTTGTTAGCAGAGCCACCCCCCTTGGCGATAAAGAGGAAATCGTACTCCATGCCGTGATCTGTGGCAAAAAGATCAATCTGAGCGGGCAAATTGGTGCCGGTATTGATTTCCTTATACATATCAAGCGCCACATTTTGAGAGTAGCGCAGGTTGTTCTTGGTGTAACAATCGTAAGCACCGCGAGAAATATATTCGGCATCGTTAAAACCGGTCCATACCTGCTGGCCTTTTTTACCGACACAAATAGCCGTACCCGTGTCCTGGCACAGCGGCAGCACGCCAAGAGCCGCTACCTCTGCATTGCGCAGCATGGTAAGAGCCACACTCTTATCATTTTCCGAGGCTTCGGGGTCGCTCAAAATCCCCTGCACCATCTTTAAGTGCTCCGGGCGCAGGTAGAAAGCTACGTCGTGCCAAGCCGTTTCGGCCAACAAGCGTAAGCCCTCCGGCTCTACTTTGAGAATCGGTTTGCCTTCAAACTCACTCACACTCACATAATCCTTGGTGAGCAAACGATACTTCGTGGTGTCTTCCCCCATGGGGAACATTTCCTGATAGACAAAAGGAGGTGTTGCCATAACGCGGTTATTCTAGCACGGCAGCAAACAAATTTCCAGCAAAATTCCCTGAAAAATGTAATTATAACCGTTACTGGCGGAATTTAGACTTGCCAGAGAGCCATTGACATGGAAAAATAGCTGTATGATATATCAAACTGTAGTTATCACGGGCGCGTCCTCCGGGTTCGGGGAGGCATTTGCCCGCGAGTTAGCCCCGCAATGCAGGCACATGCTATTAGTGGCCAGACGGGAAGAAAAACTACAACAACTTGCTCAAGAGCTCCGACAGGCGCACCATCTACAGGTGGAAGTTGTACCCTGCGATTTGGCAGATGCAACCATGCGCACACAGCTAACGGAAAAACTGGCCGGTATTTCCGCAGACAGTTTGTTACTTATCAATAACGCCGGGCTGGGCGACTACGGAGAGTTTGCCTCATCCGCACCGGCTACAAACCACCGCATGATGGCGGTTAACATGGTTGCCCCGGTAGAGCTTACCCATGCACTGTTACCCGCTATGGCGGGCATGAAAACCGCCCACATCATCAACATTGCATCTCTGGCAGCAGATTTAGCCATACCGGACTTTGCCATGTACGCGGCCTCCAAGGCATTTGTAGCATCGTTCTCCGAAGCCCTGCGCATCGAACTGCAAAAAACGGGCATACATGTAACCGCTGTATGCCCCGGGCCGGTGCACACCGGGTTTGGAGATGCAGCACGCCGCACGGGCAAGCTCAAAAAAGAAGTCCCGTTCCGCAAGTGGTTTTATACAAGTATTCCCTGCGTGGTACGCGGAGCCCTGAAAGCCGTTCAACACAACAAGCCACGCTATTACCCCTCTTTCAAAATCCGCGTAGCCGCACTTTTTGTCCGTAATGCGCCCTTGTGGCTTTTGCGGCTCATCATGAGCGGACGTCCCCGTAAAGCCGTACCCGAGACATAAACAGATGAGCCACTACAAAAAGAAGAAAAGACGGCCGCTTATCACGGCAACCAAAGTAAGCCTACTTGTCATTGCGGGCATGGTTGCGGGCTCTCTGTTTACCCCGTACCCCGTACAGCTGGTACGAGAGCTTAAAGCCAAGGCAGAGCCGCCCGCAGCAACGGAACAAGAGCCCAAACCGGCCATACCCGATGCCCCGCCTGCCCAACCGGAGCCCATACCTGTTACCCTGCCGGAGCCAACGCAAACATGGCAACCGGCCTCGTTTACCATGGCAGATATTCAACTGCCGCCCTTTCCCCCGGCCTTACCCGAGCGGGTGGAAATCGGTAAGTTTGAGCATATCAACTCCATGGAGCGCGGTATCAACATCCATAGCCACGTCAACTTCAGCAAAGGCACCATAGCCTCTAAAGACCGCAAAAAGAGAAATGCCTTTCAGGTACGCGTTTCCTTAGAGCTGATGACACCGCATGCCGCCAAAGGCGACGAGCTGCTTACAGCCAACCCGCAGCTCAAGAAAGTGCTTAAAGCGTACGACGAGCTGATGAAAGAGGCGAAGGTATCCCCATGGTACCACGCGCTGTATCTGCACAAACAAAACCGAGTTCGCAAAAATGCCGCAACCCTCTCTCGCATATTAGACCGCCACAACTATTACGACACCGATACCATTTTAGAGATAACCGCCCCGCAATCCAAACGCAAAGCCCTGTGGATACAGGCAGATATGGATGTAGTATCCGATGGCTCGGACGGCGACAGACTGCCCGAAATGCCCGCCAAAATTAAAGAGAGCGAGTTTTACCAACCCTCTACCTCTTACAAATGGCGCAAACGCACCCAAACACCCAACCCATTGCTGGAAGGATGGCAAGCCCGACTCAAACGCTACAAAGATGCCAAAGACAAAGAAGGAATCAAGCGTGCGGAACGCGTCATCGGCGACCTCAAACTCTTCAGCTTCCTGCTGGCAGAGTACGACTCATTCATTGTAGTGCCGCTTACCGTTAACGAAGGCACGCACAAAAGCTTCCGACCCGTTGCCGGAGACTACGCCGTCGTCATCGTCGGTAACAAGATTTACCCCGCCATAGTAGGCGATTTCGGCCCGCGCTACAAAGCCGGCGAAGCCTCTCTGCGCCTTTGCCGGGAAATTAACAGCAAAGCCAACGTTAACAGTCGCCCCGTGTCAGACCTCGGCGTCTCCTACATCATTTTCCCCGGCTCTAAAGAACCCGAAAACGGTCCCATAGATTACAACCGCCTCAATTCCCGCTGTAAAGAACTGGTTAACGAGCTTGGAGGCATCGGCCAAGAAGCGCAATTTGTAGAGATGAAAGACCTTTTACCGCAGCCCGCGCCTAAGGAAGAGGAAACGAAGACACCACCCCCCGCGCAGCCACAAAAACCGGCCACCCCCAACACCACACAAAAATGATTGCCTTTTTACGAGGAACCGTAGCAGAAGCCTTGCCGCAATGCCTTGTTTTAGACGTAGGCGGCGTGGGCTATGAGGTGCAAATCCCTCTATCCACATTCGACCACATTAACCCCATAGAAGGACAAACAGTTACCCTCAAGACACACCTGCACATCCGCGAGAACGCGCAGGTGCTCTATGGTTTTGCCACAGACGCAGAGCGAGACATTTTCCGGCTCCTTATCGAGCGCGTCAGTGGTATAGGGCCGGCCACGGCTATCTCAATTTTAAGCGGATTGAACGTAACCGCCTTCAAGGCAGCCGTTGCAGGCGGAGATGTGCAAAGCATTGCGCGCGCTAAAGGTGTGGGCAAAAAAACGGCAGAACGCATAGTGCTGGAGCTCAAAGACAAAATCGGCCTCGCAGCCACTTGGGAAGCCCAACAGCAAGGCACCACCAGCCCGGCCGCTGCCGATGCAGAATTGGCTTTAGTTGCCCTCGGATTCAAGCAAACAGAAGCACGCAAGGCTATAAAAGAATTGCTTAAGGATGCACCGGAAGCCTCAACGGACGATTTGATACGCGGGGCGCTTCGGCGCATGACCCGCTGAATTGGCAGCAAAGGCCACAGAGAGCATGGTATTTACCCGCGAAAGCATCAAAAAACTTGCCCTACAAGCCATTACTGCCGGCTTGGGAGCTGCGGCTATTACCACAGTGACCTTATTTTGGGTTCCGGAGCCTCAAATCGTACCACCGGAACCGCTACACCATAAGCTACAGCCCGAGTTGGTATGTCTGGCTGCCGCCACGGCAACGGAACCCATGCCGGATAGCGTCGCATCCGACGCTCCGCACCTGAGACTGCGGGAATATGCCCCCGGGCAATACGAGCTTCTCTATTGGGGCAATCCCGTGCGGCCACATTACACCTTTTCCATCACTAACATATGGGATGGCAGCTCGGTACTCCTGCAAGACGACGGCACGCCGCAACAATACCGAGACCTCATTGTCAGCGTACCGCGCAGAGCAGACAATGCACTACCGCTTCAACCCGTTATCAAACTCGGCAAACTCAAAGGAAAGCCGGGCGACTACTATTCTGCCAAAGTTTGCGTACACGATGCGGCAGACGGCAAAGTTTTATGCCATGCCGTTTATCTGATATGCGGTAATTCATCAAATTAATTGCTTGACGCGCCATAACATATACTCTAGAATGGCGATTGTATGAAAAAGCACCTGCTCTTCCTTAAAGATTTACTCATTTTACCCATCGTACTGCTGGCTATCACCCTATGCTGCCTAACATTGCATACCCACGTCACCAACGATGCTCTTGCCGACACTTTTCGCGAAATATGCCTCGGCTCTTACACCGTCCCCGTTGCGGCAATAGCAATTATTGTACTGCAATTAGTTGCCATGAGATGGGCAAAAGTACTGCTGAGCCTCTTACTCACCCTGAGCAGTATTTTGCTCTTTTTTGAAATGGCAACCGTGGCTCTTGGCCCGGGAATCTCGATGACGGCATCTCTGCACAAATTAGCAACCGCTTACGGTATTGCCCACCCCTTGAGCGACAATCCGGCACTGTATTGGCTCATTCCGTCCGTATGGTTTCTCTGCTTAATCGGGGCGAGTACGCAAGTACGCTCATTCTGCACGGCCATGGTATGCTATGCGGCGTGGTTAATTGGCACACCTTTGCTGCAAAGCGCCATCAATAGTTGGGCAGAGGAAGATGAGCCGCTGTTACCGCAACTGTTAACCCGTTTCACAGACACGGAGTGGATGGCAGCCGCCACCGTTGGCGGATTTCTACTGCTTTTTGCGCTGATTCTCGATATTCTCGGAGCCATTTTTGCTAATCGGAAAGACGCATAACCATGAGTTTACTCATCTGCTGCACCCTGCTTATGACCGCCCCAAACTCGACAAGCCCCACCCAAGCCTCGCAAGAGCCGGCTCGGGTAACCCAAGCCAGACTCCATGTACAGGAGAACTTGGCAGAGCACTTCGGCAAGGCTGTTTTTTTGCGTATCTTTAAGGAAGAACGGCTACTGGAACTTTGGTTACAAGACGAAGACGGGGATTGGGAATGCTTCCGCACCTACCCTATCGCGGGCATGAGCGGTACGCTGGGTCCCAAAACCAAACAGGGAGACAAACAAGCCCCGGAGGGCTTCTACCACGCCACGGCAAAAAGCCTCAACCCACACAGCAAATACCACCTCGCCTTTAACGTTGGCTACCCCAACGGCTACGACCGTGCCAAAGGCCGTACCGGCGGCGAAATTATGGTGCACGGCAACAACAAATCCGCAGGCTGTTTTGCCATGACGGATGAAAAAATAGAAGAAATCTACACCTTAGTTAACGAAGCCTTCCGCGCCGGGGTGGCAGAAATCCCCATACAAATCTACCCCTTTGCCATGACGCCCGAACGCATGGAACAGGAAACCGCCAACCCGCACTACGCTTTCTGGCAACTGCTACTGCCCGGGTACCGGTATACGGAAGAAAAGGAAGCCCCGTTCCCTCGCGCGCTTTTTGAAGAATCTTGCGGTAATGAGCAAAAGAAGGCTTGCACGCAGGCAGAAGATTCGCTATAATCCCACTCATATGATGGATAGCAATCTTCTTTCCACGCTTCAGCGGGCCGTTGCAGACGGCAAACTGCTTGCCGCATCGCTCGAAAATATTAAGTTGCTGCTTGCCGGCACCCAAGACCCCGTAGCCCCTGCAGCCATTGCAGAGCTTGCTACCGCCGGGGAATGGGCAGAGCTCAACAACCGTTTCTATAAAACCCTTGCCTTTGGCACCGGTGGCCTGCGCGGCCGCACCATCGGCATGATTGTTGCCCCGGCAGAACAAGGGCAAGGCGGCATCAATGGCCGGCCCGAGTTCCCTTGCGTCGGCACCGCTTGCATGAACTACTTTAACGTTGGTCGTGCTATGCGCGGGCTTATCACCTACATACGCCGATTTGTAGAATCCGAAGGCAGCGGGCGCAAACCCAAAATTGTCGTTGGGCACGACACGCGCCATTTCTCTCGAGATTTTGCGGAGTACTGTGCCAAAATTGCCACAGATTTGGGGTGCGACTGCGCGCTGTTTGACGGTCCCTGCTCTACGCCGGAAGTATCCTTTGCCATACGCGAACTTAATGCCGACACAGGCGTTGTGTTGACCGCCTCTCACAACCCGGCGCACGACAACGGCTTTAAAGCCTACTTCAACGATGGGGCTCAGCTTATCGCCCCGCACGACAAAGCCGTCATTGCCGAGGTAAATGCCTTGCAAGGAGACACATACGAGCCGCTTCCGGCCGAGCAACAAGGGCAACTGAGCATCCTTGGTCCGGAGTTTGATGCCATTTATATCGAAAAGCTCAAAGGCATCATCCTGCGCCCGGATGTGTTTGAAAAAGCAAGTGCCAAGGTGGTATACACCAACCTGCACGGCACCGGTGGCCGCTGCATCGTACCCATTCTCAAACAAATCGGTTGCAATGTCAGCACCGTTGCTGAGCAAGATGTGCCGGACGGCCGCTTCCCCACTGTTGCCAGCCCCAACCCCGAGAACGCACCCGCCCTCGATATGGCTATTGCTCAGGCAGATGCCGAGCAGGCAGATTTGGTTATCGCCACAGACCCCGACAGCGACCGCATGGGCATTGCCGTACGCGATACCGCCACCGGCAAAATGCAGCTTCTTACCGGTAACCAAACGGGCTGCCTTATGGCATGGTACCGCTGCATGAGCGCCGTAGAGCTCGGCATCATCACCCCGCAGAACATAGACCACGCCGTCATGGTGAAAACCTTTGTCACCAGCCCGCTGCAAGATGCCATTGCGGCTTCCTTCGGCATCTCCACCGTCAATGTACTCACCGGCTTTAAGTATATTGCCGCCAAACTCGGCAAATACGAGCAGGCTATACCCGCAGACAAACGTATAGGCTACCGCAGCATGACAGAGGCGCAAACCCGTGCCCTGCGCCTGCAATACAGCAAATACTTCATCTTTGGCGGCGAAGAAAGCTACGGTTATCTGGCGCAAGACTTCGTGCGCGACAAAGATGCCAACGCCGCAGCCCTCTGCCTTGCAGAAATGAATGCCTACCTCGCCTCCAAAGGCATCGGCCTGCTCGAGTGCCTCAACAACATCTATTCCGAGTTGGGCTACTACATGGAGCTGGGCAAGAGCCTTGTGATGGAGGGGGCAGACGGTGCCGCCAAAATTGCAGCCCTTACCCAAAGCTACATGCAAAATCCGCCCGCAGAGATGGACGGAGCCGCTGTATCCGCCGTGAGAGACTTTTCCGCAGGCACGTTGACAGATGCCGAGGGCGACCCCATCCCGGCAGAAAAAATGCTCTTCATCGACTTGGCAGACGGACGCAGCTTTGCCGTACGCCCCAGCGGCACAGAACCCAAGATTAAATACTACCTCTTTGCCCATGGGCAAAAGGGGGCAGACTTGGCAGAAGCCAAAGCGAGCGTACAAGCAGGCATAGAATCCCTGTGGGCTGCCGTAGAGGCAGATGCCCGCAACCGCATGGCATAATCCCCCCCCCCCACTGCTATCACCACTTCTGTAACCACAGCCCCGCAGTTTTCTTGTTCCGATTCTGCGGGGCTGTTTTTCCTAACAACAAAGCTCCTGTCGGCATGAACATCTCTCCTTACGCTTGGGTATTACTCGGAATCGGCATTTTCGAATTATGGCGTTTCCTGATGAACCGCCGCCTCGCCAAACTGAGTACCACCCCCAAGGAAAGCGAAGAAGAAGAAGAAATCAACCTGTTCACCTACGGGCTTACCGCACAACAAGCCCAACAACTGCTGGCTAACGGTGCAGATGCCACCGCCACCAACAGCGAGGGGCTAACCCCGCTCATGATAGAAAAAGACGGCGGTGCCATCCTCGCCATTGCTGCTGCCGGGGCAGACATCTCCGCAGTAGACATCTATCAACAAAACGCCGTGCACCACCTCGCATGGAATCAGGACCCGCGCCGCAGCTACACCGATGCCGTGCTGCAACTCGCACACCAGGCCGGCCTCAACCTCGATGCGGTAGACAAAGAAGGCAATACCCCTGTCTACCTTGCGGTTTACCAAGATGCGGTTGAAACCGTCGAAGCACTTTTAACTTACGGGGCTAATCCCAACACAACACCGCAGGAAGACTCCGACATCAACCTCAACGGAGAAACCGCCCTCAGCTACGCCGCCACTGTGACAGAACACACCCTCATTACCCTCCTGCTACTGGGTGCCGGTGCTCACGACACGAAAGAGCAATACCGGTGGACGCCACTACACCAAGCCGCAGCAAACGGAAATGAAGCCGAGGCGGCAGCCCTCTTAGCCCAAGGCACCCCGGCAGATACGCGAGACATTTTGGGCTGTACACCGCTCATGGCTGCCTGTTTCTTCGGCCATACCGCCATTGCTAAGTTACTGGTAGAGGCCGGTGCAGCCCCGGACACACGCAGTGCCAACAAAGCCGGGTCCATTTGCACCAATTGGTCGCCCCTCATGCTTGCAGCGTGGAAAGGCAACACAGATACCGTTGCCTACCTCCTCAGCCTTGGGGTAGAGGTAGACGGCCGGGGCGACGACTGCGGCTTCACCCCGCTTATCGTAGCATCACGCCGCAACAAAATCGGCGTTGCACGGCTCCTTCTTCAAGCCGGGGCGGACCCCAACGCCCTCGACACAGAATACCAAGAGTTCTCCCCCCTTTACTACGCCACCCCGGGGACGGAGATGCACAGACTCCTCCTTGCCCACGGTGCCACAGAGCCCAAAGGCGAAGCTTAACCGCCCCCCCCGAAACCGTGTATAGGCGGGATTCTCTGCCAACCGTTATAAAAATAGATTGAAAAGCCCCGGAGTTAGAGGTAGAACGTGGGGGAAATGATTGTTGAATCTTCCTCGCACTATCGCATCCACTTTGTCATCATCTTTTTGTTGGTAAGCTTTAACCTGCGGATGAGTTTTTCTGCCGCAGATCCGTTGCTGGTGTTTCTGATGCGGGATTTGGGGCTAAGTGTTGGCAGCAGCGGGCTGTTTGGGTTGCTGCCGATTATGTCTTTGGGCGTGGCAGCACCGCTTGGGGCTGTATTGGTGCGTTACATACGGCCCAGAATATTAATAATAGATGCACTGCTGTGGGCAATAGGCGGTGTCATCTGGCGAAGTTATGGCGGCATTGCAGGCTTATTTGGCGGCACCGTGGTAATAGGGCTTGGATTAGGCGTAGCAGGCTCGGTAATATTGGGCATCGGCAAACAAGTGCTGCCGGATAAACAAACAGAACTCATGGCAGCATATACAGCATGCGTAAGTCTGGGCACGGCTGTAGGTGCCGGGGCATCTGCCCCCATGGCTTTACTATTAGGGGGGTGGCAACATGGCTTGCTCTTTTGGGGCTTACCCCTTCTTGTAGCCACCCTGCTATGGGGAGAGCTGGTATTGCGAGCCCGCAAAACGCATATACAACAAAGCACGCTCAAAACACCTATGCTTCCGCTGCTCAAACAAACAAAAGCACGCATGGTAACGCTCTTTTACATGTTCCGTGTTGCCGGGGCGTGGCTATTGATTGTGTGGCTGGCAACACTGATGCGAGAACGCGGCATGCCGTTGGTGGAAGCTGGCTTGGTGTTATCCGTCTCCACGGCATTTCAGATACCGGGCGCTCTGTTATCCGGCATTATCGGGCGGTGGATGGGCGGCACGGAGAGGCTGATGATAAGCGCCATCAGCGCTACGATTGTGGCATGTTGGGGCTTGCTGACAGCCCCCCTGCACCTGTGGTTGTTCTTTGCCATACTGTTAGGGTGTGGGCTGGGCATCATATTCTCCGTTGGCATGGCGCTAATTGTGGAAAGCGAGGCAGATGAAGCAGGAACGGTGGCATTGTCCGGGCTGGCGCAAGGAGTTGGCTTTACATGCGGCGGATTGCTGGCATGGCTTTGCGGACAAAGCATGCAGCTACCGCACCACAATGTATGGGTGGGCGGTGTTTATACACTTTTAGCCATAGGCGGATTAATTTGCGGCCTGCATGCCTTGCGAAATGCAAATTCCACGGCAACCGCCAACAAGAATGCTTGACACAGCATGGCACGCAAGGTAGAATAGACTGCATGAAATCACGCATGGATGAGTTTGCAGAATGGGGAACCGAAGTCGTATTCGGCAGAGCCCACGGATTCCGTGCGTGGATGATGCGATGCGTACTTCGCTTTGCTTCGCTATTCTTCTACCTGTTGGTCAAAACTCGCTTGTTCCTGTTCTCCCGCCGCATCAAAACAGTGCGCTATTTGGGCACATTCGTTATCAGCGTAGGCAACATTACAGCCGGTGGTACGGGTAAAACCCCGGTAGTGGAGTTTTTGTCGCGCGCGCTATCGGCACGCGGGCGCAGATGCGCTATTTTGACGCGCGGTTACAAGAGCGAGCCGCTCGATGAACCGCAGGAATGGAAAGATAAAGACGGCAACAATGTAACGGAACTGCCCAAAATTGCCAGCGATGGCGTAACGCGCTACCTGAGCCCCCTCTACGCAGGCGACGAGCCGTTTATGCTGGCTCGCAATTTGGATAATGTGGCTGTGCTGGTAGACAAAGACCGTGTGAAATCCGGTATTTTCGCCATCGAACAATTGGGCTGCAATACGCTCATTTTGGATGACGGCATGCAATACCTCAAACTTAAGCACGAAATAGACATTGTGCTGGTAGACTGCGGATTCCCCTTCGGCACCGGCTCTCTACTGCCTCGCGGTACCATGCGAGAGCCCCGCAGCAGTTTAGCACGCGCAAGCTACATCATCCTGACCAAAAGCGGCGGTAAACCGCAAGACCGGCTCATTTCCACCATCCGAAAATACAACCGCGTGGCAGATATTATTGTTTGCAACCACGCCCCTGCTCATCTGGAAAACATCTTTACGGGCGAACGCAAACCGCTCAGCTTCCTGAAAGACAAATATGTAGCCTGCATGAGCGGCATTGCCCGCCCGGAAAGTTTTGAAGGCTTGGTGGAAGGCTTGGGGGCTCATGTGGAAATCCGCCGCCGTTACCCGGACCACTACTGGTTCGACCAAAAAGACTTGGAAACTTTTGTGGATCGCTGTGCCGACCGCGCTATGGATTTGATTGTCACCACAGAGAAAGATGCCGTGCGCTTCCTGAAACCGGGAGAAATGGAAATACCCATTTACTTCCTGCGTATTCAAATTGACATTGAGCAAGGGCAAGAATACTGGGACCGTATGATAGACCGCATTTGCGATTTGGCTGCCCCGCAACCCACCCCGCAGTGGAGCGATGCCATCTGAAAAAAAGGAGGAAGAGTTAATCGGCTATTGAACCGAATTCGGCGGCGAGGTCGGCTTCTGCCTGTTCGATTTGAGTGGTAATATCCTCCCACTGCGTATAAAGAGATTCTGTTTCTCGCTCTAACTGTTGATACTCTGCCGTCAACGACATCAGCACCTGGTTATCGGACATATTGGCTGGGTCTTCCAGAGCGGTGGAAATTTCCTCACGTCGGCTATCTTTCAGAGCAATGGAATCCTCAACCTCTGCCAATGCCTTTTGCAAAGGCTTAAGCACCTTGGTACGTTTTTCGCGCTCCAACGCGCGGACACGGCGCGCTTCTTTTTTGTTTTGCGGGGCTATATTAACAGGTGCAGCCCCGGGAGCAGGTGCAGAGTCTTGCACAACGCGGCGCTCTTCTGCCTCTACGGTTTCGAGATACTGCGTCACATTGCCATAAAACAGGCGCGGAGCATAGCCGGGGCGGAACTCTAACACCTTATTGACAATCGGATCCAAAAATTGGCGATTATGAGACACGATACAATACGAGCCCGGGTACTCTTCCAGCGCACGTTGCAACACATCTTGGCTCTGAAAATCCAAGTGGTTGGTCGGCTCGTCCATAATGAGGAAATTAGCCGGCTTGAGCAACATACAAACCAACGCCACGCGAGAACGCTCTCCACCGCTCAATACACCGATTTTTTTAAACACATCATCCCCACGGAACAGGAAACAGCCCAGCAAATTACGCACTAATGGCCGGGTTTCGCGGCCGGCGGCAGCCTCTACACACTCCAGCACCGTTTGCTCATTGTTAAGCACATCTGCATGTGTTTGGGAGAAAAAAGCCACTTGCGTATGATGCCCGAAAGAGAAAAGCCCCGCATCCGGTGCCTCTGTACCGGATACAATGCGGGTAAAGGTGGATTTTCCGGAGCCATTAACACCGACAATGGCTATGCGGTCCCCCTTCTCCATTGTAAAATCATAATCTTTCAACAGGCAAATCGGCCCGTAGGCTTTGCTCACCTTATCCAGCCGCACCACCGTACTGCCACCGGGGGGAGGCGGCGGAAAACGAAAACTCATCACCGCATCGTCGTCTTCCACCTCAATGAGCTCAATTTTTTCCAATTGTTTAATACGGCTTTGGGCTTGGCTGGCCTTAGTGGCTTTGGCACGGAAACGGTCAATAAACGCCTGGGTTTTAGCAATTTCTCGCTGCTGAGCTTTAGCTTGTCGCAGCAGGATTTCCTTGCGGGCTTTGCTTTCCTTGAGGTAGAAGGAAAAATTGCCGGAATACTCTTCTGCACGGCCATGGTGGAATGCGATGGTACGCGTCACCATAGAATCAAGCAAAGCAACATCGTGGCTAATGATGCAAATGGCTCCTCGGTAACTACGCAGGCTTTGCTCCAGCCAACGCTGGCTCTGAATATCCAAATGGTTGGTCGGCTCGTCCAGCAACAACACCTCCGGCTCCTGCAATAACAACTTAGCCAAGGCTATGCGCATTTGCCAACCGCCGGAAAACTCGCCGCAGTCGCGCCCAAAATCATCCGCAGAAAACCCCAAGCCGCGCAAAATGGATTCCGCACGCGGACGCAGCGTTGCCGCATTGCGCTCTTGCAACAGCAACTCGGCATGGCCGATTTTTTCCAGCGTTTCACGGTAGGCATCGCCGGCAGAATCCAAGGTCTGCAACTCCAGCGAAAGGGCATCCACCATCTGTTGCAACTGCACAATGTTACCAACAGAGCCCAACACCTCGTCAAGCAACGACTGCCCGGAAATATGGATGCCATCCTGCGGCAGATAACCGACTTGAGTATGCTTCGGCAACAGCACCTGCCCACGGTCCGGCTGCATTACCCCCACAATACACTTCATAAGGGTAGACTTGCCGGCACCGTTCTGCCCCGCGAATGCGATGCGCTCTCCGCGTTCGACAACGAAGGAGAGCGAATCAAAGAGAACGCGGGGACCGAACTCGATGTGCAGGTCCTGTACGGCAAAAACCATTATTTACCAAGCTTGCTGTTCCAGCGAGAGATGTTGGCAGATTGTTCCGCAAAAAGATCTGCACAATCATCATGAATCTCTATGGCAGAGATTGTATCGCCTTGGCAAATGGCATTCACCACATCCTGATCGGCAGGGCTGCAAACCTCACCAAAAATGGTATGCTTACCATTAAGCCAATCCGTAGGCACATGGGTAATGAAGAATTGAGAGCCGTTGGTGCCTTGGCCGGTCCAGGTTTTGCCGGCATTTGCCATCGCCAACAGACCGGGGCGGTCGAACTTGAGATCCGGGCGGCACTCGTCATCAAACTTATAGCCCGGGCCACCGCAGCCGGTACCTTCGGGGTCGCCTCCCTGAATCATGAAATCTGCAATCACGCGGTGAAACTTAAGGCCATTGTAAAAGCCGCGTGTAGCCAAGTTAAGGAAGCTGGCGGCGGTCATGGGTGTCTTAGAAGCAAAAACAACAAGGTTAATATCGCCCTTGCTTGTCTTCATCGTGATTTTTTTGTCAGTTGCCATATGCGGCAAGATAGCAGCCGCAACCCCATCTTGCAAGCCCAAAGCGTGGCATACTCGGATTTTATCTTGCCCGCTCGGTAGCGATGTGGTAGAGTAAGCAATATGAACAAGTTTTCCGCATATCTCTTAACAGCAGCCTTGGCCGGAGCCGCTGCTACGGCATCGGCAGATGTGGTTGCCATGCAAAATGCGCTGGACCATTGGGACGGATTAATGCAAGAATACCAAGCCGCTTTACAACTTGCCAAAACCCCGGACCAACTGAAAGCCATAGAGCAACCCAACGGAGAGGAAGTAGCCCTGTTGCTGTGGCACAGCGTTAACAAGAAAACCGGAAAACGAAAAAAATTAGTTCAACCGACGGATGCCGAGAGACTACGCGGCGCGAGTGACAAATATAAAGAGGTAGCCACCTACGAGTTTGAAGAACATTGGGCAGCCCCTGCCGTGGTATGGT
Organism: Akkermansiaceae bacterium; assembly: GCA_015062015.1. GTDB lineage: Bacteria > Verrucomicrobiota > Verrucomicrobiia > Verrucomicrobiales > Akkermansiaceae > Akkermansia. Next base: position 17,151 of record SUVM01000006.1, read on the forward strand.
TTTTGAACCACCCGCAAGAGTTTGCACGCGTTTTCGGCAATAAGAACCGCCAGATTTCGTATTTTGCCAACGCCATGTTGGAGAGTGTGGAGCAAATACACTATGCCAGCCCTTATATTGCCGATGCCTGTGCAAAATTAGCAGAAAGCCCCAGCATACGCGTTTACGAATTGTTGCAGAAAATTTATACGCGCAACCAATCTCCCGCAGCACAGGCCGCTGCTGCCATGGCCATGTGCATTCAACTGAGCAATCCCACCATTGCCAGTGCCGAAAAAAGCCCTGAGCATGCCCGTAATAAACAACTCTATTTCTTGCGTCAAGCCATTATACTGGCTCCCGATAACGCCATGTTCGGCAATGTTTCTCTCAACGATATGGCTATGGAGATGAGCTATGCCATCAATAACCTGAGCCTCGACAGCATCCCGCCGCAAATGACGCTCATCGATATGAACGGCAACAGCGTCGTTTTCCCCAAACCCGGCAAACCCACACTCATCTTCTTCTGGGCTCCGGAGGAAAGTATCGGGCTGGATATTGTGCAACGCCAGGAATTGCTGGCCAAACAGTTTCCTGATTTAGTATTCTGCCCCATCACCACCCACCAAAAGCAGGAAAACTGGCGGGCCATGCTGCAACAGTACAACATCCCCCACTGCTACATGGATAACAAAGAGAACAGCAGCGGCCTCGCCTACCGTGTATCGCAGCTTCCCATGGCCGTGCTGGTAGATGCCAGATGCCGCATCCTCTTCATCGGGTTCCCCAACCAACAACTGCAAGCTGCCCTCAACAACTGCTTTGCCCCTGCCAATACCACACAACAAACAGGGGCAGACAATGCGCCCATGCTGCAACCGCATTCCCAACCCAAACCGGCAGAAAGCACCCCGAAGCACGACAATACACCGCCCCCGCTGCGAGACATGCCCGAGTTTTAATACTGTATACCGGGCAAATCAATCTCAAAATCGCACCACGGAGCCAACAGCCGTAGTGCGATTTTTCTGCGCCCAAATACAATGGAATACATGAAAGAGGCTTGAAACATACACAAAATTGTGGTAAAATTTGTGGGTTATGTTGTTTGAACGGGAATTGCTGACAGCGCAAGGAAAAGCAGAAGTTTTGACGCGTCTGTTTGCTGAGGCGGCTACCCGCAACGAATCCCCCACAGCCGGCGGTGGCACCGTACCCCGCGAAGTGCTGGATGCATACGGCGAGCTGGCCTCGCACGTCCGTTTTATCATGGAAGCCGCTACCCATGTGGCACCTAACCGCGAAATTCAAAAACAAATCCGCAAAATCGAAAAGCTCCTCGATTCTCTGCCGGAAAGCATCTTACAGAGCCTTTCTGCCGGTCCCTGCGATAATTGGATGCAGCTCTACAGAAAATTAGTTCAACTGCATGTTCAGTTGGAAGAAAGCTTCCCTACCCCGGATGCGGACGAATACACCGCCATCGTCCAAAAAATCTGCAACTTAGCCAAAACCGTAGCAGACCACGCAGTAGTGCAAATCAACGCAGGTTCTATGTTCTGTTTGCTCATGATGCAAGTACACCTGCACCGTTACAGCAAACCCGCCCGCAAACGCCGCACAAAAAAGAAAACAACCAAAAGAACGGCTAAGCCCAAACAATAAAAGCGGCAGAGGGCTCTTTACCGATGCGCGCGGAAAATAGTACGCTTTTTAATAGGCTTAAGCATGGGTACCATAAGGTAAAATGCCAGCCATGCCACCAGCATCTGAGCAAGAGGAGGCCACTGTAAACACATCACACAGCTGCGGCATTGCATGCCGATATACCCCAACCACAGCAGCATAGTAATAAACCGCATACCGGGAGAAAAACACGGCAGAAACCGCACGGCCAACAGCAGCAACACCAACACGCACACAATACGCCATACCGGGGAAGAAATAAAGGGTACGCACAATAGAGCCGGGGGACACGGCTCTGTAACACTTGTCTTTTCAAGCATTTTGTCCGAACAAAGCACAGAGAGCGTTGCCGCCATGGCTTGCATGCGGGGAAGCACGTCATCTTTCTCTTTCATGGGCTGCATCACCACGGCAATATCGGCCTGCGAAAAAGCGGGGGCAGACTCTGCATTGCTAAGTAATTGCACTAAATCCACACGCTGCGTGACGGCATTTTTCATCACCAGACGCCCATAGTCATCTATAGGCAATTCCAGCTGCCCAATACGGATGCACTTACCGAGCTCCACATACACATCCTGCGGTTTACACCGGCGCACCAACAACGCTAAACGCAGCGGCAGAGTCGGCAAAATTTCGTCATTCCACCTCACCAACAATGGGAAAGAACGGTCCTCCAAAGCAGAAGGCACTTGAGTAAGCAATTCATCATCCAGCCAATCCGGGGCCCAATTTAATTCTGTACGCTGAGAGGCAGAATCAAAATCATTTTCAAACTTGCGGTTGGCAAAGGGGAGCTGCGTTTTATTGCCGACAACCCGGTGCGAAGGAATCGCGCAAGAGGCCAACTGTGGGGGTGTAAATTCCGCTTGAGCAGTGGTTCTGCCATGCACACCCAACACCAAATGCTCAAATGCGCCACCATCTTTCAGGCGCGGGGTGAGGGTCATATGAGCCCCGGCACCGATACCGCCATCCAACAAAAGCGGAGACGACAACGCAACATGCCGATACCCGGCCCCGGCTATCTTATTGAGCACAACGGAGAAAGTCATCGCATCCCACGCGGTGGAGGAAGAATACAGGTCTCCGATTTTCTCGGGAGACATCTCCAACATGGCAACAGGGTGGCTCACCAGGCGGGTGGTAGGCACCTCTCGTGTAATCGTGCGGAAACAATCTTGCGGGTTATCCGTTAAGCTTAGGGGCTTATCTTGCAGGTTCTCATTCAGAACAGGGGCAATACGGGTGCACAGCCATTGCTCCAAGGATCTGAAATAAGAACCACAGGTTAACACTAACGTGCAGAGCAGTATGTAGCATACTACGATGCGTCCCCATCTTATGCGAGATTTAGAAGCCATTGCGCCAGTGAATATGCCGGAGATTCTGCCCGAACGGAAGCTGCCGCGTACCGTAAGGCACGCACACCGGGCTCTATCATGTTAAGGTACCAATCCCGTTTTTGGTTATAACCTATATTAGCAAATGCCCCCAAAGCCTGCATCAAACGCTGCAAGGCACAGGCCGCAAACACATCTGCATCGAGAGGCATAGCGCTAATAGCGGTATAATGCGCCAGCAAAGCCTGCACCTCGTGCTCCGGCAATGCCATGTAGGGGTCTAACACTAAAGAAGCCAAATCGTACTCCGCGCGCCCCATGCGCATTCCCTGAAAATCTATCAGGTATGCCTTATCCGCATACAACATAATATTTTGGCTCTGGAAATCGCGGTGCACCGGCACCCGAGGAAGTGCCCCGAGCCATTCTGCCACAGGGGCTGCCAAGGTTAAGTAAGCAGTAGAAGCCGTGCCACCCCCCAAATGATGCCCTAAAAAATGCTCTGCAAAATAAGATTGTTCCCAACGGTACAAGTCTGCATCAAACGGTGGCTGCAACGGCCAGCTCACAGAGACGGAATGCAAGGCATGCATCCCCTGCAAGGCAGAGCGGTACGCCGCAAGGCGCAGAGGTGCAGCGGCATTTTTCAAACTCAGCAAATCGCAATTCCCCAGGTCCTGAACCAAACAAACACCACAGCCGCCGGGCAACGCGCGGTACCGCAAAAGGCGCGGCACCGGAACCCCGCATTGCCTAAGCCCCGATGCAGCCTCTACAAAAGACTGATTATCGGCCCGCTCGGGGGTCCAATAGATGCCGATAATACCGCAAGGCACCCCTGCAGGGCAAACACGCATCACAAGCCGCCCGGATGCCCCGGCAACAATCAACACCAACTCTTGCGGCGTTACATGTAAACCATGTTCGCAGCAAAGAGCCGCAATGTGGGCTGCACCGGTGGTCTGCCTATCTGCCATACAATGCGAGCGTTAATCTACGCGGAAAAAGTTGAGAGAATGAGCCGGTTTTTTAGGCGGTGCAACCTCTGCCGCCACCGGAGTGGGGATAAGAGATGTGGTATCGCTATCCTTCTTTTGTTTGGCAAATGACTCTGCGGCGGCCGGGGCCGATGGCGGCGGAGGCGGCAGGGGCGAATCGGCCTTAAAGAAGTGGCCGGACTCGGATGCTGGAGCCGGCGGTTGTTTTTGTTTTTCTACGGCAGAGGCTATTTTAGGCAAAGCAGACGGCACAATAGCGGCATCGGCAGCTCGCATGTGCAGCTTCTCTAACAAGCAAGCAATCTGCACTAAAAGATAGATGATACCGGCCACGGCCAATGGCGATGCACTTATCGCCAAACCTTGCGCAAAGGCTACGGAGGATGTAGCCTTATCCCCCAATACATAACCGGCCACGCTCACAATGCCGCAAAATGCAAACAGAACCGCCAACAAATTACCGGCTATTACTGCTACAAACATAATAAAAAAAAGCGTTAATCTTTTTGCTTAGACTTCTTTTGCGCAGCCTCGGCCTTTTTAATATCTTTTACATATTGTTTCCAGTTAGAGGAGAGAAACTCTGCCACCTCTGCCCCGGAGGCCTCGCCCAGTTTGTTGCCATGCGCATCCAACGCCACCATGCAGGGCAATTTGGAAGAACCGGTGTGGGGGAATGGAATGCCGCTGCGATCTGTGGGGGAAACAATGGGGAAGCGCATCTTGGCTTTTCTCGCCCACTTGGCGGCAGTTTCGTCGTCGGCATCCACATTCAGCATCACCAACTCCGCCCCTTTACCTTTCATTTTTTTGTAAGCTGCTACAATAGCCGGAGCCTCTGCCACGCAGGTAGGGCACATGTAGCGAGACTGATAAATGAAATAAACCTTCGCCTCGGTATTCGGCTTGGCTTTTGTAATATATTGACGCCCCTGCAGCGAGGCAGGCACGCTCGGCAAATCGGCATCGGCAGAAACCTCCGTTGTACCGGGAGCAGCCTCTACAACTGCCGTGCTCTGCGCAACGGCACAAGAAAGCCCCATCATCAATGTGCAAAAGTAGTTTTTCATCTTATCATCATTCCGGTTAAAGAGCCACCCCGGGGCCATTCCCTAAACAGAAACAGCCCCGGGTTATCATTCGAATTAAGCCAAGGCGAACGTATCGCAACAGGGGCATTCTGCCTGTACCCACACAGCTTTACCGCTTTCGGCAATATGTACCAAAGCGTGGTAGGTATCCTCCTCGTCTGCCCCAACAGCAGCAGCTACTTGAGCCGCAGTGGCGGGTGCAGCACTCAAAGCGGCCTCTGCAGCGGCAAGCAACTTCAGGAATACATTGGCAGCCAACTTACCTGCTTGCACACCGGGCTGGTGGTAGGCGTTGATGTGAATCAGGCTGGCATAGAAGCTGACCGCACGCTCGAACAAGGCAATCAACATACCCAAGGTATAGGCATTCACTTGGGGTATAGAGATGGTGATACTCTTGCGGCCGCTTTCGCTAAGTGCTTTACGCGTACCGCGCAAGAAGCCTTGCAAATAGTCTCCGGCCGTAAAATTGCCCTCTACCTTCACCGTATCTGCCGGGGATTGGCGCACCTCGATAAAGGTGACGAAGAAATTATCCAAACCATCGCGCAACTGCTGCACATAGGCATGTTGGTCTGTAGAGCCCTTGTTACCGTACACGGAGATACCTTGGTTTACAAGCTTACCATCCAAATCGAGCTCTTTGCCGAGAGACTCCATGATAAGCTGCTGGAGGTACTTGGAGAACAACACCAAACTATCCTTATACGGCAGCACCACCATATCCTTTTTACCTTTACCCTCACCGGCGGCATACCAGGCAAGAGCCAACTTCATGGAGGCATTGGCGGCGGTGTCTGCCACGCGGGTATGGGCATCCATATCAGCAGCACCCTGCAACAGTGCATCTACATCCACCCCCTGCAAAGCAGCCGGCACCAAACCGACAACGGATGTCTCGGAGGTACGGCCACCCACCCAATCTTCCATCGGGAAACGCTTCAACCACCCTTCTGCTGCCGCAACTTTATCCAAGGTAGAACCTACGCCGGTAACAGCCACAGCCTGAGCAGCAAACTTCTCCCCATGCTCTGCAAAATATGCTTGGGCGCACACCATGCCGTTGCGCGTCTCGGGCGTGCCACCGGATTTGGAGATAACCACCACCAGCGTCTCGGCAAGCGGCAACGTATCCAACACTTTGTACATGCCGTCCGGGTCCGTATTATCTAAGAACGCCATGTTAAGCCCCTGTGCCGGCAAGGCATCTGCCACCAACTCCGGGCCAAGCGCAGAACCACCGATGCCGATTACCAAACACATAGAGAACGGTTTGCCATTGGGGGCTAAAATCTTTCCGCTATGAACATCTGCCGCAAAAGCCTTAAGGTCTGCCAATGGCTCATCAATTTTGGCTTTCAACTCTGCTGTAGGCGCAATAGCACTATTACGCAACCAATAATGGCCAACCATGCGGTTTTCGTCCGGGTTGGCAATCACGCCGGACTCCAGAGCCGCGATGTCGGCATAGGCGCGTGCAATAAGCGGTTGCATCTCAGTAAGGAACTCATCCGTAAGAGGCAATTTGGAAAAATCCAAAGAAATTCCCATCTCCGGATAACGCAAAAGCTGTTGTGCATATTGTTTCATAACGGGCGCAGATTATACTCCGTCAAATGCTCTTTGGCAAGCAGAATCAGAAGCAAGAACCGCCGCGATACGGAGAAAATACGTTACCCGCAAGCAAAAAGGCGTGACTTTTGGCAGAATTGTGGTAGAATAAGCGCGAGATTATGAAATACAGAGGTCTTTACACCGCTATTGTCACCCCCTTTAAGGATAACAAGATAGACACCGATGCTCTTAAAGCACTGGTAGAAGCCCAGATTGCCGGCGGAGTGGACGGCATTGTACCGGTTGGCACTACCGGAGAATCCCCCACCCTGAGCCACGCAGAGCACATGGAGGTAATACGCCTCGCCATAGAATATGCGGCCGGCCGTTGCCAAGTCATTGCCGGCACCGGCTCCAACAGCACGGCAGAGGCTATCGCCATGACGCAAGAGGCAGAAGCCATGGGTGCGGACGGCACCCTACAGGTTTGCCCCTACTACAACAAGCCGAGTCAAGAGGGTGTGTACCGCCATTTCAAAGCTGTGGCAGACAACACAAAATTGCCCATACTCCTGTACAGCATCCCGGGCCGCAGCGGCATCGAAATCGCCGTTGATACCGTAGCTCGCTTGGCGGCAGATTGCCCCAACATCGTAGCCATCAAAGAAGCAGGTGGTAGCGTAGAGCGCGTTAACCAATTGGTGCAGGCCCTGCCGGAGACCTTTGCCGTACTGAGCGGAGACGACGGCTTAACCGTTCCGTTCATTTCCTGCGGTGCCGTTGGGTTGGTATCCGTTACCTCCAATGTTGCCCCTGCTATCATGAAAGAATTGGTAGACACCGCCTTAAGCGGAGACGGCCATAAAGCCTTGGCATTGCAAAAGAAATATTACCCCCTCATGAAAGGCCTGATGAGCTTGGACGGCAACCCCGTACCCATCAAAGCAGCCATGGCCATGCGCGGCATGATGAGCCGCGAGATTCGGCTTCCGCTTGCCCCGTTGGCAGAAAGCAAGCAACCGGCTCTCGCTGCCCTGCTCCAACAATTCAACCTACTGTAAATCAACATGATGAATATTCTTATCACCGGCATCTCCGGGCGCATGGGACAAGCTGTAAAACAAGCAGTAGAGCTTAACCCTGCCACGCAGGTAACAGCCACACACGATATCGGGCAAGACATAGCCGCCGCTATGCAAGCCGCCGACATAGCCATTGACTTCTCCTTCCACGGCTTTACGCCGGAGCTGCTGGCAACGGCTGTTGCCCAAGGCAAGCCCTTAGTAATCGGCACCACCGGGCACACAGCAGAGGAAAAAGCAGCCATTCAACAAGCAGCAAAAAGCATTCCGATTGTTTTTGCCTCCAATTACTCCATAGGGGTTAACACGCTCTTCTGGCTCACCCGCAAAGCCACCCGAATTCTCAAAGATTACGATATTGAGATTATCGAAATGCACCACCACCATAAGCTGGATGCCCCCAGCGGCACGGCACGCACCTTGGCAGAGGTGGTATGCGAAGAGACCGGGCTCGATTACGAAAAAGACGTGATGCACGGCCGCAACGGCATAGTGGGCGCGCGGCCCCAAGCCCAAATCGGCATGCACTCCATGCGCGGCGGCGATGTTGTGGGCGACCACACCGTTATGTATGCCACGGATGGCGAGCGTTTAGAGCTCACCCACAAAGCCTCCAGCCGTATGACGTTCTCCACCGGCGCCGTGCGTGCCGCGCTTTGGCTGGCAGACAAACCTGCAGGCCTGTACAACATGCAGGACGTGCTTGGCTTTACAGACTAAGCCCCATGAGCTGCACCCCCCCGGAACTGCAACGCGTCATCTTCTCCCTCGGTTCTAACGTGGGAGACAGACTTGCCACTCTGGAATCCGCCTGCGATTATCTGGCAGACGTTTTCGGGGGATTGCGGCTCTCTCAACTTTACGAAACCGAGCCCGTAGGATGCCCTGCGGGCTCTCCCCCCTACCTCAATGCCTGTGTGGAGGTGAGCACCGCCATGCCTCCTCAGGAAATATTGCAGCTTTGCCTGCGCATCGAAAAAGAACTCGGGCGAGAACGCAACGGCACCTATGGAGCCCCCCGCACCTGTGATATAGACATCGTTACATACGGAGATTTGCAACTCTGCACGCCCGAGCTCACCCTGCCGCATCCTCGCGCGCACGAACGAGAGTTTGTCTTGCGCCCCCTGTGCGATTTGGATCCACACCTGAAGCTTCCCGGGTGCTGTCAAACCGCAGCTCAACTACTGGCAGAGCTGTCCCGGGGGCCGAAAGTTAAAGCTTTTGACTTGTAAAGCCATCATGAATAGTAAAATTGAGGCCATATTGGCCAAAAAAGGCATCGCCCCCGTATCCGAGCTGACGGCATACGACTACCCCACCGCAAAACTTGTAGACGAAGCCGGGATAGACATGATATTGGTGGGCGACTCGCTGGGGATGATGATGCTGGGATACCCCGATACAACACATGTAACGCTGGAGCACATGCTGCACCACACGGAAGCCGTAGCACGCGGTGCCACAAACGCCGTAGTGATTGCAGATATGCCTATCAATACCTACAACACCCCCGAGCAGGCGCTGCAAACCGCGCGCGCCCTCATGGCCAAGGGAGCAGATGCCGTAAAACTTGAGGGCGGAGCCGAAAAAGAAGCTCACATTCGCGCCATTGTTCAAGCCGGCATCCCCGTGCAAGGTCACATAGGTCTTTTGCCCCAAAAGGTAAAAGAAGAGGGTGGCTACCGCATGCACGGCAAAACGGACGAGGAAGCAGCCGCCATCATGCGAGACATGGAAGCCGTTGTACGCGCAGGTGCGTTCTCGCTTGTGATAGAATGCACCCGCCACTCCGTAGCGGCAGCCATTACCAAGGCATGCCCCATCATTACCATCGGCATTGGTGCTGGCCATGGTACCTGCGATGGAGAAGTAGCTGTTTTTCACGATCTTGTGGGCGGTTTCCCCTGGTTTGTCCCCGGTTTTGCCAAACCCCGCGCCGACATCGCATCCGCCATCTCTCGAGCGGTCAAAGAATACATCCACTCCGTTTCCATGCCGCAATAAATCCGCTTTTACGCAGCATACCATACAAAAGCCCCTGACAAACAATATTGTGTCAGGGGCTTTTGGTTGTAGCTATTGAAATGAAGTGAAGGGAAAAATCAATCTCCGGTTTTAAGGACGTTGATGAAAGCCTCTTGCGGGATATTGACACGGCCGATGGACTTCATGCGTTTTTTACCCTCTTTCTGCTTTTCGAGGAGCTTGCGCTTACGGGTAACGTCGCCGCCGTAACATTTGGCGGTTACGTTCTTGCGCATAGCAGAAATACTTTCGCGGGCAATAATCTTGCCGCCGATACAGGCCTGAATCGCCACGGTAAAGAGCTGTCTGGGGATAACATCCTTAAGCTTAAGCGCGATTTCTCGACCCTGAGACTCGGCACGCTCGCGGTGCACAATCATAGAGAAAGCATCCACGGGTTCTCCGGCAATCATCATATCCATCTTAACAAGCTTGGCGGCTTGGTATCCGTCGTACTCGTAGTCCATGGAACCATAACCGCGTGTGGTGGATTTAAGCTTGTCGTTAAAGTCTACAAGGATTTCTGCCATGGGAATACGGCAAGTGAGCATAACGCGCGTATCGTCAATAGTTTCCGTATGCACCACTTCGCCGCGTTTTTCCATCACAATGCGCATAATATCGCCAATATATTCGGCAGGTATCATCACAAACACCTTTACAATAGGCTCGCGGATTTCCTGAATCTCCTGCGGGTCGGGTAAGATGCTGGGGTTATCCACCAGCATTTCTGTGCCATCTGTCTTAGTGACTTCGTAAATAACAGAGGGATAGGTGGATATAACGTCCATATTGAACTCGCGGCGCAGACGCTCTTGGATAATCTCCATATGCAGCAAGCCAAGGAAACCACAACGGAAACCAAAGCCCAAAGCAACGGAGCTTTCGCCCATATAGGTAAAGGCTGCATCATTGATTTGCAGCTTAGCCATAGCGGCTTTCAATGCCTCGTAGTCCGACGAATCCACCGGGTAAATACCGGAGAACACCATGGGGCGAATCTCCTTGAAGCCGGGCAGAGGCTCTGCACAGGGATTTTGTAAATTGGTGTAAGTATCGCCAATTTTAACATCGGCAGCGGACTTCATGTTGGCAATAATGTAGCCCACATCACCGGTCTCCAACTGCTCTGTCACCTGCATTTTGGGGGTGAAGATACCCACTTCTTTCACCTCGTAGGTTTCATCCGTAGCAAAGAGTTTCACTTTCATGCCGCGAGAAACGGTGCCACTGACTAAACGGACATAAGACACCACGCCTCGGTAGGCATCGTACACGGAGTCAAACACCAAGGCTCGCAGGCAGTCGTCCTCAGCAGCCTTGGGGGCAGGCACGCGCTCTACAATAGCCTCCAGCACATCCTCTATACCGATACCGGCCTTGGCAGAGCACAAAATAGCCTCTTCTTTGGGGATGCACACCACATCCTCCAGCTGTTTGTACACTTTGGGCAAATTCGCACTGGGAAGGTCAATTTTGTTGACAACAGGGATAATCTCGAGGTGTTGGTCGAGCGCCAAGTGCATATTGGCAAGGGTTTGGGCTTCCACGCCCTGCGCGGCATCGACAATGAGCACAGCCCCATCGCACGCAGCCAAAGAGCGCGACACTTCGTAAGAGAAATCCACATGCCCCGGGGTATCCAAGAGGTTCAAATCATATGTATTACCGTCTTTTGCCCTGTAGGTCATGGTAACGGGGTGAGATTTGATGGTAATCCCCTTCTCTCGCTCCAAATCCATGGCATCGAGCAGTTGGTCCTGCTTGTCTCGCTCGCCAATGGTGTTGGTAAACTCCAACAAGCGGTCGGACAAGGTGGTCTTACCGTGGTCGATGTGAGCAATAATGGAAAAGTTTCTCTTAAAGCGGATATCCGTAGCCATGCGCGCGGAAATATACGCATAATTCCGCGATTTGTCAAGCTAAATCGAGCAAAGTAGGCGGTTTTCTCTCAATTTTTGAAACTGCAATAGACGGCTCCGCGGCAACCTTTATCCAGCGCAACGGATTTGAGGGTACGGCTGCCTACACGGTTGGCTACGGCTTGAATGTAGCGGTAAGAATCTGCCTCGGAGCGCATGCTTTGAAGCTCATCCACAAAAAAGGTATCAGCCCAGGGGCGAAGGTATTGCCGGGAATCCGCCCAAAGAAGCAGCTCTTGCACAGAGGCAAAACGCAAACCGAGCCGGAAAGGGTAATAGAGCGCGTCCGATGCAGCGGCGGGGAAGTCTGCCCGCTTCCATTGATGGTTGGCAGCCAACTGAGCATCGGACATGGCAAAGTAGCTGTGCATCACACGCCCGCTGCGGTCCGGCTTCGGGTCGTCGTAAGTAACATCGATGTGCACCCATTTACCCTCTAAGCGGACCAAGTTCCAAATATGCTCAATGCCGTCTCCATAGCCCACAACAAAGCGGTTTTCAATACCGGCCATACTCAGCAGCATGCCGTAAGCATGGGCATAGCCATCGCACACTGCCACACCATCCAACAAAAGCCGCGTTGTTGCTTGCGGCTGAGCAGCTATGCCAAGCCCGGAGTCGTAGCGAGTGTTTAAGGCCAAATAATCGTGCAAAGCCAACGCACGCTCATATTGCCCGGGGTATTGCGCACAGATGCTTTGCACTAAATTTTGCGCCATTTGCAATGCTTTTTGCGTACGCGGGGGCAAAGCCGCCGCCAAATGCGGTTGGCGGTGCGCACGAAGCATGACAACGCAGTCCGAATACTCGGGGATAAAGGTAACGCGGTTGCCCAAACTCTCCATTTGCATGGCAGTGGCAACACCGCTGTTCAACATATCCTGCACAACGGCATTCATTTCGGTGTTGACGTTACCGTAATCAAACTTAAGCGTAAAGGAAGAGGATAAAGAATTGAGGTGGGAGAGGCAATAGGCGCGCGCCTGCTGCCTATTTTGAGCGGTAAACGAGGCAGAGCTTTTAGAAACCACCGGGGCAAGTGCGGAAGACGGTTGGTACGCATCCGGCGGAGCCGGAGTTTGGTGCAGCAAATTATTACAGCTCACCAAAGACAGGGAAGCCAGCAACATTGCACCCATCTGCCGTCTTGTACTCATGCCGCGAACTCTAGCATATCCACCATCATCTGTAAAGAAAAAACGGTGTTTATTCAATAACTTATTGGTTTAACTCCGCGCGGATATAGGGGGCTGTAACACTTTTGGCAGAACGCGCTACTTGTTTTACTGTGCCTTGGGCAACAATGGTGCCGCCCTGCTCTCCGGCTCCCGGGCCAACATCTATCACATAATCGGCTTCGCAAATAAGCTCCAGGTTATGCTCTATCACCACCACGGTGTTACCCATCTCTACCAAACGGCGCAATACGCCAATCAGAAGACGCACATCCTGCGGATGCAGACCGATAGTGGGCTCTTCTATCAAATACAAATCCTGCGGCAACGCTTTGCCTCGGCGCATGGCGGTGAGTGCCGCACGTCTCCCTTTAATGAGCTCTGCCACCAATTTAATGCGTTGCGCTTCTCCACCGGAAAGCGTATTGCTGGCTTGCCCCAAGGTAAGGTACCCCAAGCCGGTTTCGCACAACAGGCGCAAAGGCTCTGCCAGGCGCGGCTGTGCCGCAAAAAACTCTGCGGCATCTTCCATGTTCATATTGAGCACGTCTGCAATTGTTTTACCCTTATAGCGCACTTGCAGAGTGCGGGAATTGAAGCGTGCACCACGGCAGGTTTCGCAAGGCACAACGCAAGGCGGCAGAAAATCCATTTCCTGCTTACGGTAGCCGGTACCCTTACAGGTTTCGCAATGACCGGCAGCCGTGTTAAAGGAGAACCTGCCGGCATCGAAACCGAGGCGGCGGGCATCTGCACTACCGGCAAAGATTTTACGGATTTCATCAAAAATGCCGATGTAGGTAGCAGGGGTAGAGCGTGGTGTTTTACCCAAGGGGGATTGGTCTACACGGTACAAAGCACGCACAGATTCCAGCCCCTTGGCTTTTTTCCAACGCGCGCGCTCATCGGCACCGATAGCCCCGCCCAAAGCATGCGTTACGGCAGGAGCCAGCGTGTCTATTATCAAGGAGGTTTTGCCGGCTCCGGATACACCGGTAACTACCGTAAACCGTGCACGCGGAATTTTAAGTGTAACATTTTTGAGGTTATGGCAGCTGCACTGCGTTAGCTCCAACCATTCTGCACCTTTTATGGGTAAATACTTGCCGCAATAGGGGTGAGGCAACCGGTGAGATACCGCCTGCCCGGTAACGGAGTGCGGATTTTGCACCACCTCTGCCCAAGTGCCCTGAGCCACAATCTCGCCGCCGTGCACACCGGCCCCCGGTCCCAGGTCTATAATATGGTCTGCGCGGCGCATTGTGTCTTCATCATGCTCTACCACCAGCAGGGTGTTGCCTCGGTCTCGCAGGGTATCGAGCGTTTCCAGCAGGCGTGCATTATCCCCGGGGTGAAGTCCGATTGTGGGCTCATCCAACACATACAACACGCCCCGCAGCTCGGAGCCCAATTGTGCCGCCAAACGTATACGCTGTGTTTCGCCGCCGGAAAGCGTGGTTGCCGCGCGATCCATCGTCAAATACCCCAACCCCACACTCTGTAAAAAGCGGAGTCGCGGCACAATTTCTGCCACCACGTTGCGTGCAATCTCGGCATCTCGCCCGGCAAATTGCCAACTTTGTACCAAGTGCATGGCAGATACGGCATCCAACTTGCCGATATCGGCAATATGATGTCCAAACAAAGTTACCCCCAAAGCAAAAGAGTTTAAGCGGCTGCCGCCGCATGCGGGGCAAAGGCAAACGGGCTCTCCCTTGGCTGCATTTTTCTCTGCCTCGCGGTCCCAATGCAGCTCTTGCTCCAGCATGCTCATGCGGTCTGCATCGCGCGCGGCGGCAGTGACGGGCGTCACGCTACCGTGCCCCATACAGGTAGTACACCAACCACGGGGCGAATTGAACGAGAAGGTGGACGGCTCGGGGTCCGCATAGCTTTCTCCGCAAGACGGGCAAGTGAGGCGTGTACCCAGCAAGTGCTGCTCTTGCCCCGCCATAAGGCGCAAATACCCATCGCCCATACTCAGGGCAAGGTTTACCAACTCGTGCAATGTTTTGTAATCGCACTCGCGCCCATTAAGGGAGATACGGTTGCCCTGCACGGCGATATCTGCCAGCACAACATCCACATCGTGGTTAGAGTAGCGGTCCAAGGGCACAAACTCCTCGGGTTTCACTAATCGGCCATCGGCCAGCAAATATGGGTACTTCTTTTTAGCAGCCCAACGCGCCAGATCGGCATAATGCCCCTTGCGGTTACGCACCACAGGTGCCGCAACCAACAATGATGCGGGGCGCTTTTCTATTTGCTGCAGCACAGCTGCATGGATTTCTTCCGCAGACCTGCGCCCCACGGGCACACGGCACTTCGGGCAATGCGGCTGCCCTAATTTGGAATAGAGCAAACGCAGGTATTGCCATATTTCCGTAACCGTACCAACGGTAGATTTGCAGCCACCGCGAGTACGGTTTTGCTCTATGGCAACAGTTGGCGGCAAACCGGTAAGGCGGTCAATATCCGGCGTTTCCATCTGCTCGGTAAATTGGCGGGCATAGGGGCTCATAACATCCATAAAGCGGCGTTGCCCTTCTGCAAAAATAATATCAAACGCCAGCGTACTCTTACCGCTGCCGGAAAGCCCGGTAAGCACCGTCATCTGATTGCGCGGAATATTCACATCAATATTTTTCAATTGATGGTGCCGCGCGCCACGCAACGCTATGACCCCATGCGGTATATCATCGGAACGAGGCGGCTCCTGCACCGGGGCAGATGCCACAGCCGTGCCATGTAAAGCCGGAGCTAAAAAGCGTGCAGTGTAGCCCAAGCCGGATTCCGCCACGGCCTCCGGAGTACCCTGCACCACAATTTGCCCGCCACCGGAGCCGCCCTCCGGTCCCAAGTCAATAACGTGGTCTGCACATTTGATGATTTCCGTATTATGTTCTATCACCAACAGGGTGTTTCCTTGCTCCACCAGGCGGTCAAACACGCGCAGCAGCACCTCTAAATCCGCAAAATGTAAGCCGGTGCCCGGTTCATCCAAAATCAGCAGACTCCCTTTGTCGGGTGTAGTGGCAGAGAGCGCCTCGGAGAGGATTTTAGCTAATTTAAGGCGTTGGTTTTCGCCACCGGACAGTGTATTAAGTGCCTGCCCCAACCCCAAATGCCCCAAACCTACATCCACCAAAATACCGAGCCGCTCTGCAATACGGCGTGCACGGGCATTTTTCTCTCGGGCAAACAAACGCTGCACATGTGCAACATCCATGGCCAACAATTCTGCCATGTTATAACCCAGCAAGCGGATGCTGAGTGCTTGCTCCGAATAACGGGAGCCATGGCAAAGCGGGCACGGCACATAAATGTCGGAGAGGAACTGCATTTCCACCTTTTCTTGCCCGAGGCCGGCGCATCTGGGGCAGCGGCCCTCCCCACTGTTAAACGAAAAATAACCGGGTTTGAGACCACGAGCCATCGCAGCGGGTTCTGCAACAAACAACGCCCGAATATCCTCAAAAACACCCATATACACCGCAGGGGTAGAGCGAGGCGTACGCACAATGGGGCTTTGATCCACCAAAACGACGTCTCGCACGGCCTCCAGCCCGGTAATGCTGCGCACCTGCATCTCGTCCTCGTCGTCCATGGCATCTGCATGCACATAGCCGTACAACACCCTACAGGCCAAGGTGCTTTTACCGCTGCCGGATACACCGGTAAGGCAATTAAACACCCCCAAGGGAATATCTACGTCAAAAGCATGCAGGTTATGGCATTCTGCCCCGCGAACCGACACTTTACCCTTGCCTTTACGGCGTTTTTGAGGCACGGGGATGGAGCGTTCACCCAGCAGATAAGCCGCAGTAAGAGATTCTTGTGCAGAGCCCAAGCCCTGCGGAGTGCCGGCGTATACCAAGCGGCCACCGGCAGCGCCGCCCGCAGGCCCCATATCCACCAAATAATCGGCAGCACGCATCACGGCTTCCTCGTGCTCTACCACCACCAGCGTATTACCACGGTCTGCCAAACGGCGCATAGCTGCTATTAAGCGCTGCGTGTCGCGAGCATGCAGGCCAACCGTTGGCTCATCCAACACAAAAAGAGTTTCGGTAAGCGATGCGCCTAAACAGGTTGTAAGGCTTACACGCTCTATCTCTCCACCGGAAAGCGAACGCGTTAAGCGAGAGGCTGTCAGATACCCCAAACCAACTTCGCACAAATAGGCCACACGGCTACGCATCTCGCGCACGGCTTGCTGCAACGAGCGATCTTCGCCCACGGCCGGCAACACGTTGGCATCCAACCATTGCAGCAGTTCCTCCATGGGCAAATTCTGCACCTGCGGTACTGTTTTACCGCCCAAGGTATACGCCAGAGCCTCCGGGCGCAGGCGGCCGCCACGGCACTCCGGGCAAATGCTGTATACTCGGTAATAGGCTAAAAACACACGCACGGACATCTTATGCGCGTGTTTCTCCATGTCCTCAAAAATACCCTTGTAGCCGTACCATAATCCGTAATCGGACGCAGCCCATGGGTCTACATCCCCACAGTTACCGTAAAAGACCCAATCCTGCTCCTTGGGGCTCAGTTGGCACCAAGGCACATTCATACGCACAGCCTTGGCTTTTTTATTAGCGCGCACAAAATCCTCATAGCAAAGAGAAAGCGTTGGGGTGGAGAGCATTTTCAATGCGCCGTCTGCAATACTTTTATCGGGGATAATCCCCAAATGATAGTCATAGGTAATAGCGCGGCCATAGCCCTTGCAAGCAGGGCATGCCCCCATGGGGGAATTACCGCTAAACAACTCCGGCCGAGGCTCCTGCAACGGGTACCAGTCTCGGCGAAACTGCCGCACCACGCTATTGCCGTCTGCAAAGCGTTGCACCACATAAGCCACATCTTGCCCCAAGCGCATTGCCTGCTCCAAAGCTTCGATAAGGCGGTGGCGATTTTCGGGTTTCAGGCGCACACGGTCCTGCACCGGCATCCACCGCGCCTGATGCTCTAAAACAGCTTGCGCATTCTCCAGCCGCATCACCTCGCCATTTACCCAAACTCGCAAATAGCCCTGTGCCTGCAAGGCTTCGCACATCTCTGCGTAACTGCCGACAGGCACTATTTCAAAACACACCACGGCATCTGCTCCGGCTGCTTCGGCCAACAAATCATCTGCCACGCCCTGAGGTGTAGAGGGCTTCACCACGTTGCCATCGGCATCTCGCCCCTCTGCCAAGCGGGAATATATCAACTTCAGGTATTCATTCATTCCCGTCATCGTCCCCACGGTTGAACGCGAATTTTTTATGGAATTACGCTGCCCCAACGCTATGGATGGCGGCACATTCTCCACTGCATCCACTGCCGGGCGGTCCATGCGGTCCATAAACTGCCGCACATACGGCGAAAAGGTCTCCACATAGCGCCGCTGCCCCTCCGCATACAATGTTGCCATGGCTAAAGAGGTTTTGCCACTGCCGCTCGGCCCTGTTACCACGGTTAAACACCCTAGCGGTATCTGCACATCCACCCCCTTCAGGTTATTTTCTCGCGCACCGCGTATTCGTATATGCCCGTCTGCCTCCGTTTTCATGGAATTATTCTAATATAATACCCCACGGTTCGGAAGTTTTATCTGTGTCTGCACGTTTTTTTACGCAGATTTACATTTTTCTTATTAAATTTTAACTTTTTTTGTTGACAATTTGTTTTTGTTATGATAATTATTAATTGTTCAATAACTAATAACTTTATATTTCAACCAATAGAAACCCAAACAGATGAATAAGATACTCAAGCTCAGTCTGGCGGTTGCAAGTCTTTTCGCATTAAGTGCCTGCCACCACCACCATCACCACGGCTTTTACAGCGCGCACCGCGTGCACGAGCCGGCGGTTCACCACAAGGCATACCATGGTAGCCACCACCATAAGGCACCACACCATGGGGTAAGGCACAGAAGCGCGCCCCCATTGGCCCACCGGCATCGCTGATTTTTAAGTCTGCCAAAGATAAGCCCGCCCTACCCTCACAAGCCGCCGCAAGGCGGCTTTTTGCTGTGCCTATGATAGCAAGGCTCAAGCTTTAGCGCGGCGAATAAGAGCGGCATAAGCGCCATCTGCCTGTTCTATGTGAGGCAAGGCGAGGTAATCTTGCACAAACTCGAACTCCGGGTGCCGAGCCAGGAAAGCGTCCACAACGGAGCGGTCCTCCTGAGCATCGATGGAACAGGTGGAATACACGAGTCTGCCGCCCGGGGCAACAGCGGCGGAAGCTTGTTCCAAAATAGAGGATTGAAGAGCCGCTAAACGCTCAAACTCATGGGGCTGCAACCGCCAGCGGGCATCCACCCGACGCTGCAACACACCGGAGTTGCTACAAGGCACATCCAGCAAAACGGCATCAAATGCGGCAACAGCGTGCGGTGGGCACGGGCGAGTCCAGTCGTGGCAAGCCACCTGCACATATTGCCCACCGGCACGCAACAGGTTTTCTTTCAACTGCGGCAAGCGGTGTTGCGCA
>SUVM01000007.1 GCA_015062015.1 Akkermansiaceae bacterium
GCAATGCCGGTGCCGGGACCTACCATGATGATGGGGGTATTGCCATCCTCGGGCAAGCGGAAGTTTTTGTTGCTGTGGACGAATACTTTAACAGTATCGCCGACTTTCAGCCGATCTGCCATGTAGGTGGAGCAAACGCCGCCGCGCTGGCGGCCTTGTGCTGTGTAGCGCACGGCACCGACACAGAGGGAGACTTGACCGGGTACGGCATCCGGGCTGCTGGCAATGGAGTACAGACGCGGGGTGAGTTTACCCAAGATGCTGACGAATGCAGTGGCGTTCTCGAACTTGGCCGTCATCTCGGAATCTTGTGCAAGATCCAGCAGGTCGCGCCCCCAGCAAAAGTCTTTGAGGGCATCTTTGTCGGCAAGGATAGCGGCGAGTTTCTCACTGTTTGCAACGGCGTTCCATTTGGTGAGGTTACCTTTTTTCAGGGATGTGATGTCGTAGGCACTCATGAGAGCATCTCGCAATGGGGCAACGGCACCATCGGGCAGGGCCACGGTTTCTGTTGCATCTAAACCGAGGGCTGTTATGAGGGCATCCACCAAGGCGGGGTCGTTGCCGGGGAATACGCCAAGGGCATCGCCTGTGACGTAGGTGAGACCGGAGCCTTCTAACGAGTAGTCGATGTGGATGGTTTCTTTGGCACTGCCGGGTTTAGTGACGGCTCTTACTCCCCGGACGGTGGCCGGGAACGGGTTTTTCATGCTGTACGGTTCCATGGTTTAGTGTTGTGTGTTAAAATTGAAAGGTTCGCGGGCAATTTTGCTATGTGAGTGAGTATTTGTCAAGCAAAATCCGATAAAAATGGTAGTTATTTGTCGGTGTCAGGTTTTCTGCCGATGGAGGCATCGAATTTGACAGGGGCAGAGACTTTGATGGTCGGTTGGTAGGTACGCAGAGCCAGTTTACCTTGCTTTTTGTGATATTGTTGTACATAGACGGCCGTTGTTGTGTCTGTGGCAGAATCGTGCTCTGCATCGATGATGTTGCTTTTAAGGTGATATCCTTCGTCGTCGCAGACGATGATTTCCGGTACACGAGAGGCTCCGTTGTATGTAATTTTAAGGACAATATGCCCCGGTGCTGCCGGAGATTTGGGCAGGGGGGTGACTTCTACTGCGTGGCCGGCAATGGTGAATCGCGTGGTTTCTTTGGTGCTGAATGTGGGGGCGTCGTGCTTTTGGATACCGGGAGAGAGCGGGACCTGAAGTGTAGTGTCGAAATGGAGGGTGTTGCCGGCCGGGAGGGCATTGAAGTCGTATACCATGATTTGGCAATTGGCATCGGAATCGAAACAGGTTTCCCAATCTCGGAATTGGCCGATGAGTTTGTTGCCGTTGCCGTCTGTGGCTTCGAGGTGGGGAATCTCGGTATGCGGAGCTTGCAGCCAGAGGAAAGCTCCTTTAGATGGGGTGACATGAAGCCGCACGGTGCAGCGTGTGCCCTGGTGTGCCGGGGCATCTGCTGTGGTGGTATAATGGCACTCTATACTTTGGGGAGATATTTTGACGGATGGTTCCGCTGCGTGAGCAATGGCAAAGAGTACCGGAAGCAGGACTTTAGGGAATAATGGTGTCATGGTTGTAGGGAAGGCAGGGATGCTTCGCCGGGAGTATGGTTTATGGCTTCACTGAGCCCAAGCTCGAATTTGATGGGGAGCTGCAAGCTTTTTTCCTCTGTGCAGGTGGAGATTTGCAAGGATGCTGAGGATAAGACATCTACTAAAATAAAGGTTGTGGTCTTGGTCGTTTGGTCTTCGCTGAGGGTTGTTTCAAAATCAACGTTTTGTGAGAAATCCGGCTCGGGAGCCGCGTCCGGAAACCATTGACGGGCTATGTGGCTGATGTTGAGTTCGGCTCGGTATTGCAGCGTGAGTTCAGCTCGGCGCAAGCGTTCTCCCTCCCTGTTGGCTGCACTGGCATTTGCTGCGGCCGGAACAATTTTGATGGTTTCGTTACCTAAATGCAAATCAGAGGGGTGAATAAGGTCTATTTTAACCGGTGTATGTTTCGTTAAACCTTTGGCAATGCGTATATGGAGCGTGCCTTCTACGGAGACCTTGTGTCCGGTAGGGCGTTTTTTTGTGGAAAAACTGGCGTAGGCTTTGCCGGAGTCGGTTGTGATAAGGCGGGCGATAGCCGCTTTGTGTATGGTGCCGTTGGTATCGGTAACGGTGAGTTCCGGGGTGAGTGCGTCTGTATCACAAAAGCTGATTCCGGGTGCAGGAGTAAGCTCGAATTTGAGGTTAAAGCCCGGCGTGGCCGAATTGTCGTGCGTGCGATATTCTGTGCGCGCAGAGGCTAATTGCACCGATACCTCCGGCTGTTCTGCATGGCAAATACAGAGGCCGATGATGAGGAACGGTAACAAGACTTTCATGGCAAAACAGTAGATATCTCCGATGCTCTTTATATGTTATAGTGCTTGTTAATGCAAGAAAAAAATGCGTAAACTCCCGTTATGCCTTAATTAGAGACTTGATTTTCCGAAGATTCGTTTTATAATGCAGCTCGTCTGCTATGAGTAACTTTACCCCGTACGCCAATCAACACGTTCTTGAATTAGTCGCATATCAACCCGGTAAGCCGATAGAGGAGACGGCACGCGAGCTGGGCTTGGCACCGGAAGATATTGTTAAATTGGCCTCGAATGAGAATTCGTTAGGCCCGTCCCCAAAAGCTGTAGCTGCTATGCAGCAGGCTGCCTCTCATTCGCATATTTACCCGGATGGTGCTTCATATACGTTGCGCAGCAAGCTTGCAGAGCGTTTTGGGGTGGAGTTTAACCAAACAGTCGTGGGCAGTGGCAGTAGCGAGATTATTGAGTTGCTTTGCCATTCCTGTTTGCATCCTCAAGCAGAGTTAATTGCCGCGAAACATAGTTTCTCCATGTATCCGATTATGTGTAAATTATTCGGGGCCAAGTATGTGGAGGTAGAAAACAAGGCTGATTGGAGCCATGATTTAATGGGAATGCTGCGAGCCATTACTCCGCAGACTCGGTTGATTTTTATTACGAATCCCACGAATCCTGTGGGGACTATGGTTTATCAGGAGGAAATGGATAACTTTATGGCGCAAGTGCCGGAGCATGTCATTGTGGCGTTCGACGAGGCGTATATTGATTTTGCTGATATTCAGCCGGATACCTTAAAGTATGTAAAGCAGGGTAAGAATGTGATTTTGTTGCGTACGTTTTCTAAGGCGTATGGGTTGGCCGGATTGCGCGCCGGTTATGGTATTACAACTCCGGAGATTGCAGATTTGCTTAATAAGGCGCGTACGCCTTTTAATATGAACCATATGGCACAAGCTGCCACCGTTGCAGCTTTAGATGATACCGAGTACCTTGCTGCCTCTGTAGCCATGGTGAATGCCGGTAAAAAGCAATTTTACACAGCATTTGAAAAGTGGGGCATCGACTACATCCCCTCTCACGGCAATTTCATTCTTGTTAAAACAGGCCGAGGCCGCGAAGTCTTTAATGCCTGCCTCGCCAAAGGTGTCATCCTCCGCCATATGGACGGCTACGGTCTCCCCGACCATATTCGTATTACTATCGGCTCCACCAAAGAAAACACCCGCTGCCTGGAAGTCCTGCAGCAGGTGCTGGGAGTGTAAAATAATATTATTAAGCTTTTGGTCCGCCGTTGTGGGGGGATAAGGGGGTATATATGGCAGGATTGCCGCTTGCCAAGTGACCGCTCGGTACGTCTTTGCTGATGATTGTTCCTGCCGAGATGACACAGTTATCGCCAATTGTTACCCCTTTGAGGATAATACACCTCATGCCGATAAAACATCGCTTTCCAATAATAATGGGTTTGCCGGTTGTCTTGTTACAACGCAACCACCCGATTTCTGGGTCATATTCATGTTGTTTGCTATCGTAAATGACAGTATCCGGTCCGATCATCGTGTATTCGCCGATGCTCACCTTATTCGCGCACACAATTTTACAACCGCTAAGACCGCAGTTTGCGTGTAATTCCACCACTGCTTCAGGAGTGATGGTGGAGATAGATACTTGATTAGTGATGAGAGTGTTGTATCTCCGTTTGGAGTGTAATGTCACTTTGTCACCTATAATAATTTTTCCTCCGTGCCGTCTACAAAGCCATGGAAACCCACTGATAAAGGTTTGTTTTCCAACTTGAATACCTCTTAATCGGTACCAAATCGCTTTAAGTTGATAAATAGTTCTCAGAATCTGAGCCTTGGTAATCATTCGTTTGAATCTGATTTTAAAATTGAAGTATATATATTTATCAGTTGGGTAACCATAGTATGCGGCGAAAGTTTTTGCCTGATTTGTTCTGCATCGAAGTATCCCATTTCAAGAGCTTTTTCTTTACTTTGTGTTATGTATAAAACATGATTTATGAGGCTATTAACATCTGTTGGTTTAATGACAAAACCGGACTTTCCCTGTATAATATGTTGCTGAGATCCACATTCATCAGAAATGATAACAGGCAATCTCATTACTCGTGCTTCTTTTACGGCAGTTGGTCCCGTGTCTGCAAAACTTAAGTGTACCAAACACCACGATTGAGACATTAAGTTTGCAATGGAATCGCGAGATTGACGTCCTAACGGAATAATGTTAGGAGGTAAGTTTTTAAATGAATCCGGATGCGGACCTGCCAAATATAATTTGATATGCGATAGCTTTGAAGATGAAAAAGCAGTAATTAAAGTATCAATGTTTTTTATGGCTGAATTGCTACCGCAATATAAACATGAAGGCTCGTCAGAAAGATGTCGTTCCATTGAGAAGAATATATCTTCTACTGCATATTCCCATATGACCGGATTCGCTCTGGGTGATATTTCTTTGACTCGTTCTGCGGCCCATGGTGACTCGGTTGTTAAAAAGGGAGCTCTTTGTAAGACTCTAGGTTCATAAAAGCTATGATGTCTTTGGAAGCGAGATAATCGACATCGTTGCATATAAGCTTTTAATAGACCTTGGACACTATGTAACCAATATTTGTGGTTAGAATCTTTTCCGCATAAACCATAACAATATTCTGTTCCCCATGTATGAATTAATTGGGGGTGAATCTGTTTGATTTCATTTTTTATCTTTCTCCTGTCAGATAAATACATAGTATATAATCCAATTGTTTTTCTGACTGCAGGAATTATATGGAAGTATTGATTTTTGCTTTTAAAACGAGATGTTGAAGTAATGCCCTTTTGGAGAGTAATCCAGTGTATCTCAAAATTTGAGATGCGTTCAAACGAATTATACAAAGTGGTTAACCATATAGCATAATGTCCTTTTGCCTGAGGTAATTCGGAATTGGCAATCCATGCAGGAAAATCACAAATGATGGCAATTTTGGTCTTCTGCGGCATAAGGCTATTAAAAAGTTGCACTTCGGCGAAAGATGCCGAAGTGCAGAATAGAAACAATGTATTTGTTTATTTATGATTCACTCTTGCGAATTGTTTGAGGCGGAGGCCGTTGAGGTGGATGAAGCCGGAGGCGTCATCTTGGTTGTAGTCTTCATCGGTGTAATCGCCTTCCATGGTGGCAATCTCGTAGCTGTAGAGAGAATTGGGACTCTTGCGGCCGGCGTACATAACGTTGCCTTTGTAAAGTTTAAGGCGCACTTCGCCGTTAACGGTTTCCTGAGTTTTGGTAACGAGGGCTTGAATGGCCTCACGCTCGGGAGCGAACCAGAAGCCGTTGTATACCATGGATGCGTAGTCCGGGATAAGCGAATCGCGCACTTTCTGAGCCTCGCGATCCAAGGTGATGGTTTCGATATCGCGGTGGGCAGCCAACAGGATGGTGCCGCCGGGGGTCTCGTAAATACCACGGCTTTTCATACCCACAAAGCGGTTTTCGATAATATCGACACGCCCGATGCCGTGTTTGCCGCCCAAGAAATTGAGGACCAACATGACGCCAAGCGGGTCGAGCAACGTGTAACCATCTTTTTCTCCGATTGCCTTAGTGCCGACGGTAGCCATAATGTCTTCAAGGCCTTCGGTTTGTAAGCCGATGATGTTGCCTTTCTCGAAGAGGCATTGCAGGTATTGCGGAGCATCCGGGGCATCCTCGGGTGCAGAGGAAAGGAGATACATGCCGCGGTCTTCTGCCTTAGTTGCATCGTACCAGGTGTCTTCAAGAATACCGGCCTCGTAGGAAATATGCAGCAGATTGCGATCCATGGAGTAGGGCTTCTTCATGCTTTGGCGAATCGGAATACCGTGAGATTCTGCATATTGAATCAGCTCGGTACGGCCGGGGAATTGGTCTCGCCACTCTTTCATACGCCAAGGGGCGATGACTTTAAGATGAGGAGCTAATGCATTGATAGAAAGCTCAAAACGTACTTGGTCGTTGCCTTTACCGGTTGCACCGTGGGCAATGGCATCTGCGCCTTCTGCAATAGCAACATCTACCATGGCTTTAGAAATGCAGGGGCGTGCAATGGAGGTACCCAGCAAGTAGCGCCCTTCGTATACCGCATTGGCTTGGAACATGGGGAAAATGTAATTAGCTGCAAAATCTGCCTTCAAATCGCCGATAATGCACTTGGAGGCACCTGTGGCAAGTGCTTTTTCTTCCAATCCATCAAGCTCTTCTGCTTGGCCTACGTCTGCGCAGTATGCAATAATTTCGGCATTGTATTTTTCTTTGAGCCACACCAACAGAACGGATGTGTCAAGACCACCGGAGTATGCAAGAACAATCTTCATGGTAATACGAGTAGACGGCGGTTTACCGTGTACGCACGCGAGTATACGGGAAATGAAAAAGTGAGTAAAGCAAAATGTGTTACAGTATGGAAAATTTTGCTACTTGCCACGGCAAATGCGTCTTAATCTCCACGCCGCAATAAGGATGGGGCAAATGCCCATGATGGACAAGTAAAGCGTATTGCGCCAGAGGGTTGAGATGGAGCCTTCTTCGGAATGCTGATTCATGCCCAGGAAGGGAATTGGTTGTCTGGGGGCAAGGAAGAAGCCTCGTGTTTCGGCAATTCGGTTGTCTTTTCTTGCGGTGTTAACACCTTTGCTTAATTCTACAAGTGTTTTGTTGGAGAAGTAGTATTCTGCCGGAATTGCAGATTTATTGTCTGCGCTTCCGTATTGAAGCATGATGTGATCCAACAATTCCTTATTGTAAGTCAGGGCAGCTTTGCGAGAAAGTCTCAAAATATCCTTTGCTTCGTTTGCCGAACTTGCAACGGAATTAGATTGATTGACGGCATAGAGCAGGAAATTGAGTTTTTCCTTCAGCGTTTGTTCATAGTTTACAATGGAATCCCATTCCCGGGAGCTGACGGATGGATTTCGACGGGCTTGAGCCTTTTTCTGTTTCAATAATTTAAGTTCGTCTTTGAGGCGGTCTCGTTCAGCCACCATGTTTTCACGTTCCGTTTCCCATAAGTTATGGTTTGCCTGCACCACAAACATCATTTCGAACGCATAGCGTAAAGGACAGAATTCTGCAATGAGGGGGACGGGTTTCGTAAGAATATCGTGAGTGTTTTTATCCTGATAAGCGACGCGGTGCCGTAAGGGTTGCAGGGTGGAGGTGATAACCTCGGGGGTGCCGTCCGGTAATTCCGGGCAAAATTCATTCATTTCTTCGAATCGTATTAAGGCACCGGCCAATAGAATTTGTGGTACCAGCAGAAGCGGTACGATATTGAGTGCTGTACGTTCCGACCTAACGAGTGCAGAAACCATTAAGGATAAAGAAATACCCACAAAAGCTGTGAGAACCATGATGGCAAAGTGCTGCCAGAACATGAAATGAATCTCCAATATGGTGTTGCTAACTAATAAGTACAGGGCACATTGGATGGAAACGATACCGGTCAGCACCAAGATTTTAGATAAGAGATACCCCGGTATGAACAGACGATAATTGCTTTCTCGCCGAATGATATTGCGGTCTCGTATAATTTCGCATGCGGCTCCGGTTAGACCAAAAAACATGGCTAATACGAGAGAGAGAAATAAGTATTCGGTTATATGTAGGGCGTGATAAAAGACGTATGT
This sequence comes from Akkermansiaceae bacterium, assembly GCA_015062015.1. Classification (GTDB taxonomy): domain Bacteria; phylum Verrucomicrobiota; class Verrucomicrobiia; order Verrucomicrobiales; family Akkermansiaceae; genus Akkermansia. The sequence continues at coordinate 8,034 of SUVM01000007.1, forward strand.
GTCTGATGATGCCGCCCTCAAGGAACCGGCTATTAATAATGCAAGCACCGGGGCTTCCAAGAGTAAGGCATACATGCTCATGCGGCTTCGTATACGGCTCAGGAATGTACGCGTTACCCACAGCATGAATAATCGCCTCAGCTCGGACAGTGAGCGGCATCTCCATTTCGGAAGTCTTGTTGTAGTATCGGTTCCGGCCGGGGCTTGTGCTAAACGGGCTTTGTGGTAATATAGTTTTTCAAAACGCTCTTGCCACATGTTGGCACCGGGAAGTGGTCCTTTGCCTAATCTGCGGAATGGTGCAGCCAGAACTTCAAAAGCATATTCCGCCCCGCCTGCTGCTTTAGCTTCTTTAGAAATATGCAACATCAGTTCGCGAGCGGCTCGCCTAAAATAGTCTCCCATCTCCGTTGGCGTACCCCAAAAAGCCATTTGTCCGTTATTATTCAAAACCATAACTTTACTGAAATGGTTGAGAATACTTTGAGATGGTCGGTGCAGGGTGCAAATGATAATACGCCCCGCAGACATGTTGTGCAGGGTTTCGATAACGGTTTCCGCATCACTGGAAGCGAGTCCGCTTATAGGCTCATCGATAAGGAATACCTCGGACGTACCCGTAAGATCAAGTGCGAGATTTAGGCGGGTTCTCTCGCCGTCGGATAAGGCGCGATCTCCTTTTCTCCCAACTGTTCGGTTGGAAAGATGCGCCATACCGACAAAATTAAGAATAGCCTGCACGCGTCGCATGCGGTCTCCGGAGGTTAACCTTGGGCGGCGAGAGACAGATGCTTGGTATGTGTGCTCAAGCACGCTCATATTTTCATCCAGAATGTCCTCTCGCGGAATAAAAGCCACATGGCGCCGCAGATTGACGGCATCGGGCGTCATGCGCTCATTATCATAGTATATGGTGCCGATAGTGGGCGCTAAGTGGCCTGCCAGCATGCTCAGTAAGGTGCTTTTGCCGGAGCCGCTCGGGCCGAGAATACAAGCCATTTCTCCACGTTTTAAACAAAAGTCTATGTTGTTAACAACGCGCCCGGAACGCACAAAATCTCTGGTTAATCCTTTAACTTTCAGCTCGTTAATGAGGGAGGTTTCTTCATCTAATACACCGGCAGAGAACCGACAACGCAGTTGCTGGATTGAGCCCAGTCCGATGAGGTCGCCCTCCTGAAGCATCGTTGAATTATCCTTAAGCGGATGACCATTGATACTTAAAGCATGGCGAGGGCCTTCGATGAGCCGGAGTTCTCCGCTATTGTTGGAGCGAGAGTAACTTACTTCAAAGACAAGCCCCGGCGCCAACCCCGGAGCAAGCATCAGCGCCCCGGGTTTGTTGACATAGGGTAAATTTGTTACCAAGACTGTTCTGCTTTCCGGTGCTAATTGAAAACTCTTGCCCGGGCTTTCGATATTATGGAGTTCTGCTAAGCAGTATGGCCCTAAACCGTCTACTGTAAATGGGGAATAATACGATGTGGAAACCTCGCCATCGGGCTCTAAGGGATGCCCTTCAATTTCAAAAATCGTATCCCGGGATAGCGATTCAATTTCAACATGTGTGCCGAATTTGAGTTTTGCTATGCAATTTTTACGGCGTTGGCGGGACACGGATACTTCATCGTTATCGCAATGCAAGTATGCAATCAATACCGTCTTAGAGTAATGAGACTGCAACAATGCCCGAATGGTGTGGTAGCTTAACCTGCCGCCGGATAGTTCTATGTATTGCCCCGGAGAGAGAATTTGCATGTCTCCCTTATGCAGCAAGCGGTCGTGTATGGGTAAGACAGTGGCGGAATCATTGATGACCAATAAGACATTGAGGCATCCCAGTATTCGGAAATCTGTAGTTTTATCCTGTGCCGAGAGCATCACATTACCCTTGGCTAAATTATATGAGAATCTCAGGCTTTCTATAGGTGCCTGAGCCGGCATGCCCGGTGTAGAGATTAACTGCTCCAGTTGCTGAGAGATGCCGGGTAAGTCCAGACCGTTTGTGATGCGCTCAAAAAGTGTAGGGTTTGTTAAATCGCCGCCAACGCGATAGAGCATGTTGAGAATTTCTAAGGCGAGAGCCGTGCGTTCTGCAGAGGTTCTGTTGGCAGCGGCTAAGGTAAGAGTAGCAGAAAGAGAATAATTTGCCGTGTATGCTTCCTGAAAGCGCTCTGCAAGCCAACTATGCTCCACGTTGGGGAAATCGCAGCGCAGCATATCCATGGTGGTATCCATGTCTTCCAGCCCGATGCCGTCTACGCGAGACATAATGGTGGCAAAAAGATCCACAACGATTGCGGCGTGCGCACGCCGGGATTCGTCTTTTGCGGCTAATCGTGTCGGTTGTTTTGTAAATAATGAGGCAAAGCGACTGCGCCAACCTTGGAAGCCAAAACGGCAGTAACGCAGCAGTTTGTTGAATAATCCGGGGGTATGTTGGTGCATTAGCTCGGGCTGTAAGAAGTTTTTCCGGCTCCGGGGCAGCGTTTTTCCCAACCGGGGAAGTTCCATTTATGCGGAAAATCGGTGCACTGCTGAGGCTTTACCGGTTGAATGCGGCATCCCTGAGGCGTTAGCATAATACAGGCTCCGTTTTCGTCATCGATGAGGGAAAGCCCCTTCCGATTCCGTTGCAATCTGCAATATGTATTGATAAAATCCTCTTCCGAAATTGATAAAAAGGCGGCAATGGCGGATATGTCAGCATCTGTCAGGCACACATCGCCCTCCCACCGGCAGCAGGCACCGCATCTTTGGCAGGTATGGATAATAGCTTCGTCCATTGTCAGCATTCCCAAGGTTTTCGTTTTGCTGCGGTGATATGAGGCGGTCTCACATAGATGGGTTCCGGCGGGGTTTGTTGCAACTGTAGTTGTTGGGCAGGGGATAAGGATAACCAAGTACGCGTTATGTTTTCTGCCGTTGGTTGCAGCCCATAAGCAGATACGCAAATACCGTGGCGTTTCATCGTGTCTTCGGTTTCGATGGTAGCAGCGATGAGCCCATTATTTAATTGTTGTTTCAGCTCATCCTCAGTAAGCACCTCTATGTTTCCGTTTGCGTGCATGAGAGCCCAACCGCCGCGTCGGGCATCGGAGATGATGGCCGTATCGGCGGGGGCTAACCCCAGCCAAGAGCATATGGCTACGGTTTTGGCTCCTTTTACGGCAGCAATACCAACGGCAGCCGCTAATGCTACACGAACCCCTCCATAACTGCCGGGACCCGCTCCGATTAAGATGAAATCCAGCGGGTTGTCACCCAATGCATCGAATGCATGCCGAAGGGCAGGGAATAGATGTTCATCGTGGTTGCGTTCTGCCTGCCAATGTGTCGAGTATGCTATATCCTCCCCAAGAGTCAGACATAAGGACGCTTTGGGGTGCGAGGTTTCTATGGCCAGAATATTCATAAATTTGTTAATTTGGCCGTTGTCCATTTGCCGCGGGATACTACTTTGAGTATTTTCAGTCCGGCTTGTTGAGCCGCTAGCAGTGTTTCTTCTGCTTGCGTATTCAATATACCGGAAATAATGAGAATGGCCCCCTCGGGTTTCATGGCTGCTATGAGTTGCGGAAATGCTTTTACTAAAACGGCGGAGAACAGATTGGCCAAAACGATGTCCGATGTTTCATTCTGCGCGGGTTTCCATTCAAAGACATCTGCTTGGAACAGAGACAAATTATCCGCGCCGCCGTTTCTTTCTATGTTACGCCTGGCCACCTCTACGGCAACGGGGTCGAAGTCGAAACTGATGGCTCGTTGTGCACCCAGTTTCAAACCGGCAAGTGCCAGTACACCGGTACCACAGCCGATATCTGTGAGCGTCCATGGTTCTTTTTTGTTTTTCACTTCGTCACACAGCATGCGCAGGCAAGTGGAGGTAGTGGCATGGTTGCCGGTGCCAAATGCTCTTTCTGCCGGAAAAACCAGCAGGATTCGCTCCGGATACTTTGCTTGGAGCGCGGCTAAGACCTCGGAATCTTCGCTGGCGGATATTACGATTTTGTCTCGGATAATGAGCGGCGGTGTATTCTCCGGGGCTGTTGCGGCAACCCAATCTACGGTTTTTACTTCTTCAAGCTTCCCGCCATAACATTTTTGTAGTAAAACGGCTTCACCTTCGGTTTCTACATAAACGTCCAAATTGAGACGTTCTGCCTGAAACCCCTCTGAAAAAACAGCCCCGGGCATTGCGCTCATGCGTTGCTGCCAGGTATCCTCCTGTGTTTTTGAAATGTTTTTTTTCCAGACCCACATGGTAATGTGTTATTGTTGAATTTCAAAGGGGTGTTTTCCCAGACTGACGGCATCTTGGTTATTAAGCGTAAATATTTGCCCTGTTTCCAGAATTCTGCCGTAGAACATCGGGGTATCTTCTGTAAGCGTCATGGGGGCTATTTCGATGGTGATGGTTTTGTTTTCGTATTGAACTTCTGCAAACACCTGATCGCGGAATTTTTGATCAAAGTCGGAGTCATCTTGTAGTACCTCTGCGGCACTTGTGTTGCGGTATTGCCCGCTTTCGTCCAGCAGGTGGTGCCCTAATTCTTCTGCATCTGCTACAATGGCTTCTGCGTCAGATTCTTTTTCTATCTGTAACTGTATTTTGACCCGCAATTCCGGTTTTCGCAAACACGCAATGGCAGATTCATCATAGGGGGGCAACCATTCTCGTACCTTAAGTTTTCGGATAGAATCGATGCAACCTACGGCATGGTGCGGGTTAATTAACACCGTGGCATCTTTTCCGTTAATGGTACCGCTCCAGCCCGCTTGAGTGTGGTCGTAATCCAAGGAAAAAATCTCGTTTGCAGAGAGGAATTCCACCGTATAGTTTTTAAGGGATGAGATATGAAAGCCGACTAAACTACGGGATTTCCATGCATCCAAACGCGTGGCCAAGCGTTTGGTGAATGCGGGTGCAAGGCGGCAAATCATGTTGCCGCTTTGTTCCATAGCATAGTGTTGAAGCTCGCCGGTTGTTTCATTTTGAATAATGGAAATATAATAAATTTTGGGGTTTCTATCTTTTACTAAAGGTAAATCAACACCGAAGATATGGCTTCTGTAGCCGCATGTTTTGGGTTCAATAAACAGGGTGTAATCCGGGGTATTGAGGTGGTATTTTTTCTTGAGTTGTGCAGCGGCTTGGGGCTCGGACGGTATATCTGCCACAATTTCTTCTACGGGGATGGTGCGAAAATTGCGCAAGAATCGCCGCACATCATCAACTTCCGCTTCAAAAACCTGGTTAGATGCCACTTCTTCAATTGTCCACGAGTCTTGAGTGTTACTTTCTTTAATACCGGGGATAAGGCAGAGCCGCAAACTCTTGCTCAAGAAAGGAGACATAATCAATATTTGTTGTACATCCCGTTCATCGAACATGGGTAACAGATGAGAACGCAATTGATTGAGTGATAAGGGTAATTGCGCCGTATAAACCTGATCCAAACCACGAATGGAGGCCATTTCTTCTGCCGGTAAGACCGGCAAACTGTAAACAGCATTAATAAGAGAGGCAAATTGTCCCTCCCGGGATTTGCGCACGGCAGGAAGCGTAAAGACAACTTTTCTGTCGTTTACGGTTGCGTAGCAATGGGCACCATCTGTTGCAGAATAAGAGCCTCGCAAAGCGTCTTGCGTAAATTGTTCATACAGTTTGAGGTTCAGAGGTGCCGCTTTGGCACCGGTTCTGAGTTCAATTTCGCATTGCGGTTTTTCCGGAAGAGTAACATCTGCCGCTTCCCGAATGTCTCTTGCATTGAGGCTGCATAACATCAACACCAGCTTTGCTACATTCTCCTGGTCCGCAATGGTTGTCTGGTGCGGCGTAGTTAAGTACCACGGTGCATCTGCATTTTTTCTGTTGAGAAGGTATTTATTTCCGTCTGCGAGAGAGATGCGGATGTTTGTTAACTCGTTGGGGTCAAACCTCAGTGGTTGAGGGTCCCTGAGGCCGACAACACCTCTGGAGAAGAGAGATGTCATGTCGCCGCTGTTAACAACATGTACACGGTCATCTGCACCATAGAAGTTTGTTTTAAGGTATGTGGTATCTACAGAATGCTTACCGTCATCCGTAATAGACACCCATGGTGCTTTTTTGCCAAGGGTGAATCGAGCCGCCGTGGTGAGCTCGTCTGCGCTGTCGTTCTGCGGAATTTTTAAGGTAATATCCCAGAAGTCGGATTCGAAACCGAAATCGCGAAGATTTTGTGCCAATTCGCCTTCATTATCAGATACATCCAACGTATCGACAATAGTGGCATGTGTGGCAAAAGTAAGCAAGCGAGAGGCAATTTCCGGATTAAGCTTATCTCTGAAGGGAGAAATAATCCACCACACTCCTTTGTCATCTTTAATACATTCTACTGTATCGGTTAACGTGCGTAAGCGCATCCAGCAAACTTGGTCGAATTGGGCTGCATGCTCGGAGGTAAAGAGCGGCATTCCCGGAGTGACGCGATACCATCCGGTTAATTTTGCAAGATTGCCATCGATGGTCAGAAAAACCGAGGCCGTGACAAGCAAAGCCGCAATTGCTCCCATCAGGATGGTTTTAAACAGTTTCATGAGCTTGGCAGGGTTCAGTGGCGTCTAGTGTTCCAGATGACGAAAGCAACCAGCAGTGCCAATAATGGCATAATGATAAGCGTTAAATGCTCTACGGCACTGCGAGAATGGCGGTTGAGATCAATTTTGACGGACAGGTCGTAATTATTGCTTTTACCTGCATATTGAGGTCTTTCTACCATCCATGCATAGACCGAGCGCAGATAGTCTCGTATTTCTTTGCGCGCCCCATCTTCGGAAAGCATGCTGAGGTTGCCGGTAACAACCATCGTATTGAGTTTATTTTTGTCTGTCTGAGAGCCTTTGGTGGCAGCAACTGTTACATAAAGCGGTGTTGTGCCGTCCGCATTGACATCGTTAGCATCGCAACGGGCACCGGTTCCGGGGGTGCGTTCGCCGTAGTACTCTTTGGATGCCATAATAAGCGGGTAGGTATTTAATCTGCGTGCAGATGCATCGCTTTCATTATCGAAGAACAGAGAGAAAGATTGGCTTCTGCCGTCCAACAATGCCGTCGTGTTCCAAAAGTTTTGTGTGCAAGCCAATCCTTCCGGGAATGAGACGGAAATATTATCGTCCAACGAGCGGCTGCTCTTCAACAAAATGCGGTCATCTCCGTTGGGGTGAATGCCGTTTTCTTCTATAAACTTGTTAAGGTTAACAAGCGTGGGCACCATTTGGTTGGATGCCTGAGAATACGTGTGATATTGGCCGGATATACCAATAAAGAGCGCAACGCCTTCCCGCTCTTCCCAGAATTTGCGGATAATATTGATTTGATAGGGGGTTAAATCCGTATCGCGAGCGATGATGATGAGCCCCTCTGCATCTTGCGGAATCTCATTTTTTTCTGCGGATTGGGCAGGGGAGGCTCCGGATGATTCCACCTGAGCTAAGCGGATAGGTTCTAATTTAATGTTGACGGAAGAAGCAATCGTGTTAAGTAAGGAAATGGGGGCGGTAACCAAGTTGCCGCGAGAATCCTGCTGCACACCGCCGCTGAGGTTGGTGACAACGTACATCTTACGTTGGTTGCCCTCTACGGTTTTGATGATTTCGTTGCAGAGCACCTCATCCATCATGAGGGCTACAACGTTTCTTTTGCCGTCGGGTTGCGTTTCGTAACGCAGGAAAGTCGAGCCGGGGATGCAGCGATACCTGCCGGCATCATCCGGGGATACCTCGGAGTGGGATACGCGCATGTCCTTATCCGTACGGGCATCTACAATGCAATAAGCTTGGTCAAATTTGACGTTGTATGTGTGAGCCACCTCCCGCGCGCGCCCCGGTTGCCGCAGGGGGTCGAAACATTCAATTTCGATTTTTCCTTTGGCGTGGCGCTTGTATTCTTCCAGCAAGAGGTACATGCGATGATAGCCCGGACTGGAACCGGGGAAGGCAAAGATGATACGAATCGGGCTCTCAATCTTCTGGACTTGCTCGCTCGAGAGCACGTTGAGTGTTCGCTCGGAAATAGAGTAGCTTTCGTATTCGGAAAGATCTAATCTGCCATATTCTCTGCAGCCAATGTAATTACAACAAATTACAATAATGGTAAGGAATGCCAGATTAATCCAGGCAAAGGGATTGTTTTTGGGGCGTCGTGCATCGGGGTGCCCGGTAAATTCTTTATTACTCATAAACAGGAGTGGGGATTAGGTTGAAAAAACGGTGAAGCCGAGCCTATTTTAACGAGTCCAACGGCGATAGTCTACAATGTGTTTGGTGATTGCCAAAATGCAAACAGTTAATGAAACGTATAAAACGAGAGGTCTGGTATCCAGCACACCGCTGGTGAAAGAACGGAATTGCTCCGAATATGAGATGTAGTGGAAGATGGGGGCTGCCGGGAATTCCCCCCAAAGTTCCGTCACTCGCCCTATAAAGTAGTACATAATCATGAGGCAGGTGCAAAAAATGGCAGAAATGATTTGGCTGCGGGTAACAGACGAGCATAAAATACCAAGGGCTACAAAGAAAGCCCCGGTAAGTGCCAAAATGCTGTATGCCCCAACCCAGTCTGCCAGCAAGTAGTTGATGGTGGTGGTGCAGTGTTCCCCATAGCGAAGCTCGGTGTATAAGTTGCCGATGCTGCTCATCCACGGGTACAGAAGCATGGGCAGCCAAATAATAAGATAGAACGTGTATGCGGCCAGGTATTTACCTAAAAGAATTTGAGACGTGGTAACAGGTACGGTTAACAACCCCTCTAAGGTGCCGAGTCGCTCTTCTTCGGCAAAACTGCGCATGGTAATGAGGGGGAAGATGAAGATGAAAAGCATCAGGAACAGCAGACTGTCTGTCATGTAAAACATGACGCTGTTGCCTGTTGCATTCATCATAATCTCCATAACAGATTGCAGAATAAGTGCTTGTATACCCATGGTGCAGGCGAGGATAACCCAACCGAATGGCACGCATAAATAGCCGCGAATCTCTTTGGTGTAAATGACCCAAAGCGTAGAGAAATAATCGGTTTTGAATCGGGAAATGAAAGATTTAACTCCGGAGTCTTTCTTGGCCTTTTCGGGTCTGACATGCTCCGGCTGAGCTGTGTTGGTGGTATTGTCCATTGTCTTGCAAAAAATCTGATATTATTGGAGGGGGGGGAAGACAGCTTAATCACGTCTTGTCATTTCAACGAATACGTCTTCTAAGCTCGGAATATGGCGGTAAATGTGTCTTGCGGCAAATCCGTGAGAGGCGATGATGGCAGCGGCTTTTTCTCGTGTGTCTGTGCCGGGCTCTGCGCGTACTAAAAGACGATGCCAGTTGCCGGGCAGGGTGTCTTCCACTATCACTTTTTTCACCGGCTCAAACGCTTCCAGCTCTTTAACCACGGTGTCTAAATCTCCCTTAAATTCAATGGATACGCGTCCTGCGGCGCGGAGCCCGTGGGTGAGATTCGCCGGCGTATCTGCGGCTTTAATTTCTCCCTGGTCAATAATGATAACCTTGTTGCAAATCATTTCTACCTCGCTGAGAATGTGGGTGGAAAGAATGACAGTGTGGTTTTCGGACAAGGAGCGAATCAACTCCCGTATTTGACGTATCTGGTTGGGATCCAAGCCGTTGGTCGGTTCGTCCAGTATCAGCAAATCGGGTTTGGAGAGCAGGGCGTCTGCCAAACCTACACGCTGGCGAAAACCTTTAGATAAGGTGCTGATAAGGTTTTTGCGCTTAGGCTCTAAGCCGCATGTGTCTATCACATATCCAAGCCGTTCTCGGATGAGTTTTCCACGCAGCCCTTTGAGCTTTGCGCGATAGGTCAGGTATTCAGTCACGCGCAGTTCATCGTACAGGGGGACGTTCTCCGGCATGTAGCCCAAGTGTCGGCGCGCTTCTAACGGTTGGTCTATGATGTCGCATCCGGCGATGCTTGCCGTACCGGCGCTCGGCGGTAAATATCCCGTCAACATTTTCATCGTCGTTGTTTTGCCCGCGCCGTTCGGCCCGAGAAATCCGACAATCTCGCCTTTTTCTATTGTAAAACTTGCATCCTTGACTGCGGTGAACCGTCCGAAGGTTTTATGTAAATGTTCTGCTACTACCATGCTCATACGCTTTCGTTATTCTACCATCTTTGCTCGCGTTTTCAAGCTGAAAGTACCGTGTTGACTCAACTGGGCAATTTTACGAAATATAATTTTGCATTACATGTATTATGCGAAGTTGAATATTACTCTGAACCGCATGGCCAAGGCTTATGTGCACTACTGTTGTCTGCGGCCTGAATAACCGGGTACGGCCTCAAGAGATTCGAGGCTCTGAGAATTAGGGTTGTTGAAGAATTTTCAACAAATCTGATAATGTGGGCAAAATTTTGCAAGCACGCGAAAAATCGGCATGGGCAGTCATTCTGTTCGGAATCGCGATGCATGGGATACCCGCATTTTGTGCAGCGACAGTGCCGTTTTCCGAATCTTCTATGATAATGCATTGGGATTTCGGAATGTCGAGACATTTTGCAGCGGCTAAAAATAACGCAGGATCAGGTTTAACCGGATAACCGTCCGTGCGTGTGAAAACACCGTTAAAATCGTCGTAGATATTCAACTTGCGCAGCCAGCCTTCGACCCAACGCCGGGAGGATGAGGAAGCAACAGCCATGGGGATATGATGAGCCTTGCACCAGTTGAGTAACTCGGCAACACCGCTCATCAGGCCCATTTGTTCTAAATCCGCTTCCAGCACAGCTTGGCGTGCCGGTGTTTCTACCTCCCAGTCATAATGCTTACCTGTGAGCGATTCGAGATAGTCTGCCGGGTTCCAGTGAGAATAACCGGCACCGAGGCACGGTGAATATGTTTCGATAGAAATCTCTTGTCCCTCTCTCTTAAAGAGCTGTACCCAAGAGCGGTAAATGGCCCATTCTGTATCTACGAGAACACCATCGAAATCAAAAATAATACCGCGAGGATTAATCATAATTTGCCACTGACACGAGCTTTAAGCCATTCTTTGAAAGAACGATGGGCTAAATTCTTTCTGAAAATGTAAATAGCGATAATCGTGTAAAAGACGTTCGGAATCCATGCGCTTATCCATGCTTGTATAACGCCTGCTTCCCCCAGTGCCGGAAACACGCGGTACAAGAACAGCATGAGCGCGGCTAATATGACTGCAATGCCTATCCCCTTCATCGTGCCGCGACGCTGGAATGTTACCGAACTCGGTATAGCGAGCAATACAAGCACCATGCAGCTGAAAATGCGAGCTATGCGTACATGCCATTCTGTGCGGCGTTTGTAGCGGTCTTCTCGGGAACCGGCTCCGGATTTAATGTATTCATAGAGCTCGGAGGTACCCATGGCATCAATTCTGCCACCCGGTCCCGGGCTGATGATTTGGTAGGGTTTTTCATCGAACGGAACCACCATCACATCGTGCGTCACGCCGTCTTTGGGTTTGACGTTAGGGGGAGCTGTTTCAAAAACAGTTACATCTTTGAGGGTCCATGTAGAATCCTGCTTATTCCATGTTGCCTCTTTAACGCTGTATTTGCAAACACTTTTACCTTGGCTGTTTTTATCGAATTGGATAATTTCCAAATCGTACATCGGGGCGCCCGGGTTGTCTATGGAAGAAGGTTTGCCTACCACCCAATGGCGGGCATTAGCTTCGCTTCTATATACCAAAGCAGCTGCTGTTCCATCCTCATTTTTTTCTTGTTTGAGCTGCATTTGGCGGTACATCATGCCGTTTGGTGCCCAATGAAACCCGAAAATGCCGTATGCAACAGATACCAAAGCTCCGAAAATGAAAATGGGCATGCATAAACGCAACAGCGAACGGCCGGACTGCATCATGCCGGTAATTTCGCATGTGCCGGATAGCTTGCTGAGGCACCACATGGTACCCATCATCAGGGTGTAAGGTAAAATTTGGTACAAGAACATCGGCATCTGAGAGCCGTAGAACTTGAGGGACTGGACGATGGGGTCATCAAATCGAGAGCGGAATCGCTCCATATTGTCCGTAAAGTCTGCTAAAATATAAATCAGCAGCAATATGAGCGTACACATCAGGAAATAGCTGATAAAGTTACGCGTCATGTACCGATCCATGGTGCCCATGCAGGCATAAAAAAGAGAACCTATAAACGGCAGATAGCACAGTATCAACAGAAAAATGGGGCGGCATTTTTGTTCGATGGGATAAGTTTCGGGCATGCCCGGTACCTCCCACTTCATTTGTTCCAATTCTGCCGGCACCAGATACCACGCTAATAAGGTTCCCAACGCAAACAGAATCAGAATAGGCGTAATGCGTTTAATGATATTGTTCAATCCCCTGCTCTCCTTATTCAATTTTTAGTTATGTCAGCATCCTCGCTCTAAACGTTCTGCCAAGAAAGACGGCAACCCGGCTTCGAGGATAGCATGCTGTGCTCCTGCTATGTCGTAGGGTACGCGTTTCATCAAAACCATGTTGGCATCGGAATCAAAAATAGCGTAGCAGGCGCGCGGGTCGTTGTCTCTGGGCTGGCCTACGGAGCCAACGTTAACAAAATACTTATGCCCGGGAATCGGTTGCAACTCGGCATAGCCGTTCATAACCAATCGGTGCTTTGCTTCATAATCTTCCTCTGCATGCCGACCGTCCCAGTGGTAAATTTTAGGAATATGGGTGTGCCCGTGAAAACACAGCTGAGAGAACTGTTTGTTGAAGTTCCCTGCGGCATCGTTGGCGTTAATAATGTAATTCCATGCCTTGGGTTGGTCTAATGTAGAGTGTACAATGGTAAACGAATTGGCCCCGGTTCCGGTTGGGCGTACAATTCGTTGATATTGCAGGCGAGCCAACCATTGTAGTTGCTCGTCGGTGAGTTGGCGCACCGTCCATTCCATTGCTTCACGCGCCATGTCGTTCATTTTTTCGTACATGGGGGCAACAACTTCGGCATCGTGGTTACCTTTGACAACGGGACAATTCAGTTGGCGTATGTAGTCTACACAGGTGCCGGGGTAAGCGTTATAGCCTACAATATCGCCCAAGCACGCTACTTCTGTGCAGTGCTCCTGCTCAAAGGCATCGCTCATTACCGCGTACAAGGCGTGGTAATTGGAATGAATATCGCTGATGATGGCCGTTCTGGACATGCTATGCTTTTCCTAATAGCACAATTAGTGACATTTGACAAGATAAATCTGCTGTTTTGGTGGCAGTTGCTGCAAATTTAACGAGTGAGGCCGTCTTGTTTAGCTTGGTTCCAGTAGGCGTATTCGGAGCGGTTGAAGTCTACATACTCCGGGGAGAGGTCTGTTGTATAGACGGTGTAGCTGTCTTTACCGAGATTGAGGTTGATGAGCACTGTAAACTCTTTCGCCTGAACTCTTGCGCGCAAATCATCGCTGGGGGTATCTGTTTGCACACCACCACGGCAAGCTGGTAGTCCGGCAATATCGATGTCAATTTTTTCCTCCCGAACCCGCGTGCCGCTGTAACCGACGGCGTGGATAATTCTGCCCCAGTTGGGGTCTCCGCCATTCCACGAGCTCTTAACGAGCGAAGATTTGGCCACACCCTCGGCAACTCGCTTGGCTTCTGCGGCAGACGGTGCCCCGTCTACCTGCACCGTCACAAACTTTGTAACACGTTCACCATCTTGTACGATACGGCGTGCTTGCTCCATCAGCACATAGTGTAAAGCTTGGGTAAAGGTGTCCCACCCTTTCTTGCCGGGGGCAAGCTCCACACCGGATGCCCCGTTAGCCATTACCAGGCAGGTGTCGTTGGTGCTCATATCACCATCGATGGTAATGCGGTTAAATGTTTCGGAAACATCTTTTTTGACAATCTTCTCCAAATCGGCGCGAGATATGGCAGCGTCTGTACAGACTAAACAAATCATCGTTGCCATGCAAGGGGCAATCATTCCGGCACCTTTGCAGCAGGAGCCGATACGAACCGGTTTGCCATCTACCATCAGTTCTACGGCAACTTCTTTCTCTCGCGTATCGCTGGTGATAATGGCAGATGCCACATCGTGCCCTTTGTCTGCAGAGAGATTTTGGCACAATTCGGGCAGCCTCGGCTCGATGCGCACCATCGGCATGGGCAACCCGATAACACCGGTAGAGCAAACCGCTACCTCTGCTGCCTTGAGCCCCAGCCCTTTAGCAATCAGGCTGCATTCTTTGCGCGCTACGGCTACACCGGCGGCCCCTGTGCAGGCATTAGCATTGCCGCTGTTGGCAACAATGGCGCGTATATTACCGCGTTTGAGGTGGTTTTGGCTTACCCGTACACAGGCGGCCCGAACACGGTTTGTGGTAAATGTGCCGGCAGAAGTAGTTGGCTCTGTGGAATATACCAGGGCCAAGTCCAAGCGCGTGGCAGTTGGTTTTTTTATACCACAGGAAAGCGCGTTGGCAACAAACCCCTTAGCGGCCGTTACGCCGCCCTCTATCTCCTTGTATGAGCATGTAGACATGGCAAAGAATGGTTATTGTAACTCTGTACTCGCCCATTCTGCCACAGCTCTGCACATTCTGCAAGAAAAAAAGCGCGATTTAATGACAGGAATGAGCAGATGTAGACGAGAATTTGCCTTGATAAATACCTTTGTTGTGGTTATAATGCTTCCACAGGAGGCCTAAAGCTCCTACTAACTCAGTATGCAAAAGACCTCATATTCACACAGCGGCTGTAAACGGAATGTCCCGACCTCGTTTTTGCATCGTTGCTCTCGGCTTAGGATGACGCGGCAACGGCGCATCGTCATAGATGTGTTGATAGATTCCGACGACCACCCATCTGCAGCTCAGATTTACGAGCGTGCCAAGTTGCGCATGCCCGGTATATCTCTGGCTACGATATACAACAGCTTAGATGCCTTGGTAGATGCAAAATTAGTAAATCATTTGCATCCGGATAACGGGCCGAGCCGCTATTGCCCGAATGTGGTACCGCATATTCATTTGA
This sequence comes from Akkermansiaceae bacterium, assembly GCA_015062015.1. Lineage (GTDB taxonomy): Bacteria > Verrucomicrobiota > Verrucomicrobiia > Verrucomicrobiales > Akkermansiaceae > Akkermansia. Next base: position 23,043 of record SUVM01000007.1, read on the forward strand.
TGGATGATAATACGCAACGCGTTATTGACGTACAGCTTAAACATGGGCTGACACCGCAGGATGTGTTTGATTTGCCCGAGGGGGTTACCATTGATACCATGGAGGCTTATTTGCATGGGAGTATCCCCGATAAATATTTTTTGGAAAACAAGTCATGAGTCTGATAATCAAAGATCTGAAGGCACGCGTTAAAGACGGCGCGCAAATATTGAATGGAGTGAGTTTAGAGATTCCCAAGGGCGAGGTGCACGCCATCATGGGACCTAACGGCTCCGGCAAAAGTACGCTGTCTAAAGTTCTTTGCGGGCACCCGGCTTACGAGGTTATCTCGGGTACGGCAGAGCTCGACGGGCAAAATCTTTTTGCTATGAGTGCAGACGAGCGCAGCAGAGCCGGCTTATTTTTGGCATTTCAGTACCCTGTGGAGGTGCCGGGAGTAAGCAATGCAAACTTTTTGCGTGCGGCATTACAAGCACGTTTGCCCGAGGGCGAAGAGCTTGATGCCGTTCAGTTTTATAAGACGCTGCGCTCTACCATGGCAAAATTGGGTATGGATACCAAGTTTACCTCCCGTGCGGTCAATGAAGGTTTTTCCGGCGGCGAGAAGAAGCGCAACGATGTGTTGCAGATGATGATGTTGAACCCGACCTATGCCATTTTGGATGAGACAGACAGCGGGTTGGATGTAGATGCCCTGCGGATTGTATCTGACGGGGTTAATGCCATGCGCGCGCCGTACCGCAGCTTCATGATCATTACACACTACAAGCGCTTATTGGATTACATACGCCCCGATGTAGTGCATGTGCTGCACCGCGGGCGTATTGTACGCACCGCCGGTTATGAAATTGTGGACGAAATTGAGCAAAAAGGCTTTGACTTCCTCAAAATCGAAGAGTGATGGATGACTCAACATTTCAGATAGATACTCGCGGAGAATTCGCTTTCCCCGAGAATCATCGTTTTGATGCCGGGTACGGCTTAACAGACGAAACGATTGACTATATTTGCGATGCGAAGGGCGAGCCGGATTGGGTGCGCCGGTTCCGCAAAGATGCGTTAAAACAATTCCGCGAAATGCCCATGCCCACGCATTGGGCTCCTAAGGAAATCAATGCCTTGGATTTTGATAAGATTCGCTATTATCTTGCGCACGGCACGGCTCCGTATAAGGATTGGGAAGAAGTGCCCGAAGATGTGAAACGCACATTTGAGCGTTTGGGTGTACCGGAGCAGGAACGCGCTTTTTTGGCAGGGGTGGATGCCCAATACGACTCCGAAACTGCCTATAACAATATGCGCGAGGAGCTTAGCAAGCAAGGTGTTATATTTGTTAACTCTACCGAGGGCTTGCGGGACTACGAGCATATTTTCCGTCCGTGGTTCGGCAAGGTGATTCCTGTTAACGACAACAAATTCTCTGCGCTGAACCATGCCGCTTTTTCCGGCGGTTCGTTTATTTATGTGCCTAAAGGGGTAAAATTAAATCAACCGCTTCAGGCATATTTCCGCATCAATTCCGAGAGTATGGGCCAATTCGAGCGCACGCTTATCATAGCAGACGAAGGGGCCGAGCTTATGTATATGGAAGGGTGCACGGCTCCTAAATACGACAGTGCCACCCTGCACTCCGGCGTTGTAGAGCTTGTGGCTCTTAAGGGAGCCAAGATTCAATACGTCACCGTTCAAAACTGGGCAACCAACGTGTATAATCTCGTCATCCAACGTGGCTTGGCAATGGAAGATGCCGAGATTCGGTGGATAGACTGCAACATAGGCTCCGGAGTCACGATGAAATACCCTGCGGTTGTGCTCAAGGGGCGCCGTGCGCGTGGCGAGGTTGTCAGCATCTCTCTGGCGCACAGCGGGCAATTGCAGGATACAGGTGCCAGAATGATTCACGCTGCCCCGGAAACCACATCCAACATTGTCGCTAAGTCCATATCCATTGGCGAGGGTCGCGCCAGTTATCGTGGTGAGGTAAACATCCTCAAAGGCATGAAGGGGTGTAAAAATAATACCGAGTGTGATGCCTTGCTCATTAACCACAACAGCCGCACGGATACCTACCCCGCTATCAGCGTGCACGGCAATGCCTCTGCCGTGCAGCACGAGGCATCCGTATCTCAGGTGGACGAGGAAATGCTCTTTTACATGCAGCAGCGCGGGCTTACACGCGCACAGGCAATGAGTTTGGCTGTTAATGGATTCATTAATGATTTGGTGCAGGAATTCCCCATGGAATATTCTGTGGAATTGCGCCGCCTTATCGATTTACAAATGGAAGATTCTATCGGTTGATTAGATTTAGCATTGGTTTATGAATATTTCGGAAAGTTTGAACCTTGAAGCAGCTTTTGCCCAAGCAGAGGCCGATGCACAAATTCGCCGTGCTTTAGAGCAAAATGCTCAACGGTTTGCAGCGGCGCAGCTCCCGAATCGTTATAACGAAGATTGGCGATTTGGTAAGCCTGCTCAATTTGCTGAAGAGTTGGCAGAAATGCTGGCAGCCCGGGAGCCGGTGCAAGCCGCTATTCGCATAGAATCCGGCGATGGGGTTCATGCAGAGCGTATCTCCCCCCGTGATGAAGATTTGAAGGAAACCCTGCAATTGATGCCCACTATTGGGTCGGATTACTTTTTGGGCTTGCATGTAGAGCGATTCGGTACGGGATGTTGCATCATGCTGGAGCCCGGCGCCGTGGTGGAAAACCCCATTGTTATTACTTACGAGGTGGGAGCCGGCCTCTATACACCCAGCACTTTCATTATGGCCGGAGCGGGAGCCAAAGCCCGGATTATAGAAAAGCATATTTGCCGGGATGGAGCCGCCATTTTCTGTGCGCGTAGCATCCAATTGGCAGAGGGTGCAGATATTGCCGTTGAGTTGCACGAGAGCGGAGCCGGTGTTAGCAAAGCTTTCAATATTACCAATATTCAAAGCTTGGGGGGCCATATCAGGCACCTTACCATGCATAACGGCCATGCTTGGGCTCGCGAAGAAACCGTTGCAGAAATAGCAGAGGCAGATGCGCGCGGCGAGATTCGCCTTTATTCTGCCAATAAGTTGTCAGGCCGGTCCGTGTTGGATCAGCATACCAAACAAGTGCACCACACAGGCGGTGCTTTTAGTGATTTGCTGTATAAAAATGTGGTGGATGACCAAGCCACCGCCATTTTTGCAGGTAATATTTATGTAGCCCCCGCTGCTCACGATACGGATGCTTATCAAGCCAACCGTAATATGTTGTTGAGCGAAAAAGCCGGTATTCACTCCCTGCCCGGTTTGGAGATTCTGGCAGACCGCGTTAAGTGCTCTCATGGTAGTGCCAGCTCCCCCATGGATGAGGAACAACTTTTTTACCTGACATCTCGAGGCGTGGCTCGCCGGCAAGCTCAACTGTTGGTGGCAGAGGGCTTTTTGTCCGATGTAGTTAACCATTTCAAACAAGTTGACGGCGCAAAGGAGCTTGACATGAGCTCCGGCAATTGATAAAGTAACAAGTGGCGCATGAAATTTACGGCCTTTATTTCGCTTCTGATGATAGCATCCCTGCCCCTGATGGGAATGGATGCTCCATCCCTGCGTAAAAAAAAGGTATCGAAAAAACACGTTAAAACACCAAGCGAAGCGGATGTGCTGTGCCGCCGACTTTTAGAGACAACGCGCGCCATAGAATCTTTACTCCAATCAGTCTCAGATGCGGCTTCCGCCGATGCCGCTGCGCCCCAACTGCAGAGCTTGTTGCAACAAATGCGTAAACTTTTGGCGGGATTAGAACAATTGCCATTTGACGCGGAAACCACGCAGACCATCACCAAGTACATGACGGATTTGACCTATATTACGCAAGGTTACATGCCCTTGGTGCAAGAGCTTATAGCCCAAAACGCATATGGGTCCGAGCAGTTGATGGTGCAATTGCTCAGTCACCATTCTGAAAATGATTATTCGGACACTGCGGACAATTTAGGAGCAGACGATTTGCCTCAATCTGTTCATCAGCGGCTACACAACACGCTCAGCACATCTCTTTACGCTTTGTGTAAAGCCATAGATACAGCCACCGCAAAAGATGCGGCAGAAACATTGCGAGAGTGCATCGCTACTTATCGCGAATTGCAGCAGGAAGCGCAATTGCTTGCTGCCCAAACCCCGGAGGCTGCACCACCTGCAGATGTTGCCGAACAGACCGATTTTTTACGCCGTGCTCATGAACAAGAGCAACAACGACTGGAGAAAGAGGCTTATTACCAGGACCCGGATTTGCAGAGACTTTTGCAGGAAATTTTATCCCTAATGAACTGATGACGCTATGTTACGAACCGACTACCATACGCACACCCCGCTTTGCCTGCATGCAGAGGGCTCGCCGCAGGAGTTTGTTGCGGCCGCCTTGCAACAGGGGTTGCACACCTATGGCATAGCGGACCACGCCCCGATGCCCCCCCATATGGAGCCGTATGATAATTGGCGGATGAAGTCTGCGGAGCTGGAGGCGTACGCACAATGGGTAGAAGATGCGCGCACTGCTGCACAAGGCACCCCGCTTAAGGTGCTCTGCGGCTTTGAATGCGATTGGACCCCCGAGCTAAGCCCATGGGTGAAGCATTTGAGAGCGCGCGCAGATTACCTCATCGGCTCTGTGCATTATATCCCCGGCCGGGGTTCTGTAGATGATTCTCTTTATGCCAATAAGCCCCTTACCGGGAGCGTGGAGAGCGATTGGCAACAGTATTGGCAAGCTGTAGAAGCTTTGGTGCGCAGTGGTTTGTTTGATATTGTGGGGCACGTTGATTTAGTTAAAATATGGGGGCGAATCCCTGCCGGCGACCTGATGCCTTACTATGAGCCGGTTCTGACCGCGTTGGAGCACAGCGGCATGGCCGTAGAGCTTAACACTGCCGGATGGTATAAACACTGTGCCGAGCAATATCCGGCGCAGGCCTTTTTGGCACAGTTGTTGTTGCGGCGCATACCTATTGTCATTAATTCGGATGCTCACCGCCCTGCCCATCTTTCCCGGGATTGGGAGCGCGGCGTAGAGCTGCTGCACCGGCTTTCCCCCCAAGGTATAAAACAATTTGAACACCGCACCGCACACGGTACACCTCTTCTGGCATATGGATCTGTTTGAATTTGCTGCTGCCCAACAAGAAACGCCTCGCCAACGCTATGACGAGCTTTGTCGTATTATCGCGCATAATAACGAGCTGTACTACGCTCAGGCTCAGCCTGAGATGACGGATGCCGAATACGATGCCCTTTACCGTGAGCTGGAGGTATTGGAATCGCAGCACCCGGAGTGGATTACCGCCGATTCTCCAACGCAAAAAGTGGGTAATGACCTCACCAGCGGATTCCGTAAAGTAACGCATCCGCGCCCTATGCAAAGCATAGACGATATCTTTGAACATAAGCCCGAGCAGGGAGAAACGGATGCCGAGCTGGTGGACTTCTACAACCGCCTCTCTAAAAATCTGGCAGCAGATGCTCCTGCTGTGGTGGTAGAACCTAAAATCGACGGTTGTGCCGTAACGCTGATGTACCGTAGCGGCAAGCTTGCTTATGCCGCTACTCGCGGAGACGGACATACCGGGGATGATATAACGGCAAATATTCTTACCATCAAGAGTATACCCCGTACCTTGCCCGCCGGTGCACCGGAGGTGTTAGAGGTTCGCGGCGAGGTGTTTATGCCTTTTGCTGATTTCAACAGGCTTAATGAGCAACGAGATGCCGCCGGGCTGCCGGCTTTGGCAAATCCGCGCAATGCCACCGCCGGTACAATTAAATTGCTCGATGCGGAAGAAGTGGCTGCCCGCCCCCTGGCCTTCTTAGCTCATGGCATTGGTGAGCTGGAAGGTGCAGCACTGCGCACTCAGGCAGATTACGAATCTTTGTTGGCGCGTATGGGGATTCCGTTCAATAGACCTATTATACGAGCTGCCGGTGTGGAACCCTTGCGAGAAGCCGTACGCCGCATTAATGAGCTGCGCCACTCTCTGGGGTACGGCACAGATGGCGCCGTTATTAAGTTGGATGATTACGCAGCGCGGGAATTGCTGGGTTCCACTGCTAGAGCCCCCCGTTGGGCAGCGGCTTTTAAGTTTTTGCCGGAGCAAAAAGAGACCATCTTGCGAGACATTACCATCCAAGTTGGCCGCACCGGCGTGCTTACCCCCGTGGCAGAGCTGCAGCCCGTACATCTTTCCGGTACCACCGTCTCGCGTGCAACGCTTCATAATCAGGATGAAATTTCGCGCAAGGATATCCGTATCGGCGATACCGTCTTGGTAGAAAAGTCCGGAGAGATTATCCCGGCCATCGTTAAAGTTAACACTCAGAAACGCCCGCCGCATGCACGCCCCTACCACCTGTGCGATGCTGTGGGCGGTGTTTGCCCCGCCTGCGGAGCCCCTATAAGCCAAGAAGAGGGGCAAGTGGCATGGCGTTGTACCAACTTTACCTGCACGGCACAAACCGTCATGCGCACTACCTATTTTTGCAAGCGCGAGGCTTTGGATGTAGAAAGCCTTGGCGGTACGGTGGCAGAAGCCCTCGTTTCTCAGGGCTATATCTCTTCTCCGCTGGACCTTTTCCGCTTAGATGCAGATACTTTGGCATCTCTCAATTTAGGCACAGAAGAGGAGCCGCGCCGCTTTGGTGAAAAAAATGCCAAAAAGGCACTTGATGCTTTGCAGCAGGCTCGCACGTTGCCACTGGAGCGTTGGCTTACGGCATTCGGGATTCCGAATGTGGGTGTTACCACTGCCGGTTTAGTAAGCGTGTATCACCGCGATTTAGAGAGTTTGGTCAATTCTGAGTTTTTGTCCGTTTTAATAGATGTGGAAGAATCTGTTGCGCGTTACAATAACCTTAATCCCAAATCGCGACAGAATAAAACCATTGCTCCCGAGGTGTTAGCAGAGCAGCGCGAGCAATTGCAGGCCCATTTGCAAGCCATAACCGCGCCCTATATTGCATGCGGTTATATACAATTGGAGCCCGATGGTGCCAATAAACTCAAATCGCCCAATCCCCTTGGCTCTGTTGTAACGCGCAAAATGAAGGAATGGTTTGCATCCCCCGCCGGTCTTTTAGTGACGGCTACTTTGCGGGAATTGGGTATTAACCCTCAATCCTCCCGTTATAAGCAGGATTTGAATACTCCTACCGGTGCGCTGAGTGGCTTAGCTTTTGTGTTGACAGGGGCGTTAAGCCGCCCCCGCCCCGAGTTTGAGCGTCTGATTACCCAAGCCGGAGGCAAGGCCACAGGTTCTGTTACCAAAAAGACGAGTTATTTGGTAGCCGGAGAAGGCGGCGGCAGCAAACGGGATAAAGCCGTAACGTTGGGGGTGCCCATTATCGATGAAGATACCTTATTGCAAATGCTGAAAGGAGAACCCCATGAGCAATAAAGCACTGATATATGGCACAATTGCAATAGATACGCTGATTACTCCTAATGGGCGCGCCAATTCCGTGTTGGGCGGCAGTGGTATTTATGCCGCGTTAGCTGCTCGGTTGCTGACTCAAGACATTGCGTTGGTAGGGGTGGTCGGAAGCGATTTTCCGCAGGAGTACAGGCTGGCTATGCAGGCGCGCGGTGTAGATATGCGGCACGTTGCGAGTGCGGAGGGGCAAACTTTTGCGTGGACGGGTAAGTACGAGTCTGATATGAATCATCGTACAACCGTCAGCACGATAGAAGGCGTGCAGGAGCATTGGGAAATGCAGTTGCCCGATGAGCTGAAAGATTGCGCCATTGCCGTTGCAACCAATGTTACCCCACCGCTGCAATACCGCATGCTTGCTCAATGCCGCCATGCTACGTTTCGCATGGCCGATTTCATGAAATCGTGGATTATCCGTGAGCGGGAGTATACCGAAAAATTACTCTCCTGCGTAGATTTAGCACTCATGAATGATGAGGAAGCCCGGGAATATGCCGGGACGGATGATAGTTTGGAGGCCGGTTATAAACTCATAGAAGCCGGACCCACCTATGCTATTGTGAAACATGGTAGTGCAGGCTCTACACTCTTTGCCAAAGCGGAAGAAGGCAATGTGCGTTTATTCCGTTGTCCTGCATGGCCTTTGGTGCATGCTGCGGACCCCACCGGTGCCGGCGATTCTTACATGGGAGCCTTGGCCGGTTATTTAACACATTGCCTGAAGAATGGTAAACCCGGTTGGGAAGATTTAAAAACCGGCGTAGCTGTGGCTACCGTTGTTGCTGCCGCCACTTGCGAGAAGTTTGGCACCGTATCTTTATTTTCGTTGCAAAGAGAAACGCTTGCCCGGCGTATAGCGGCATTCAAAGAGATGACAACGTGGCATTAAGATAAGGGGGTGGCAAACTCAGCTATCCCGCCGGGGTAACATAATTTCCATGCGCTCTTTTTCTTTGAAATGAGGTTGAGGAAGAGCCTGTTGCGTAGCCGCGTGAAGTTCTGCTGCTTCTTGGCGTTTGCGGGCAATGATTAGTTTGCGGTATGTGTTGAGCCACATCATGGCAAAGAGAAACATAACGGACAACACGAGCATGATAATTGCGCTGCCCAATAACCCCGTGCCTGCGTGATAGGGGATGCTCACTAAGCTGAGGAACACACCGATGCTTCCCATCAAAACCATGCGTGGTACTTTGTACTCTGCCCCATAATAAATCATACTGAACAAATATACCAAACTAAGCGGCAAAATCATGAGATTGGGGGCATACCATGCCAAGGCAAGCCCCAGCGGAACGGTGATGATGGAGATACCCCAATACAACAGGAATGAGTTACTGATGGTGGGGCGGTTGTTTAAGCACGCAAAGTGTTTTTGCAGCGGGAATACCGGGAAAATAGCCAACGCCCAAATCGCAATGATACCGAACCAGTCTCCGATGGTGCTGGTGGAATCTATCTCCGACGGTAGCAGCTGCCGGGGGTATACTAACATGCTGATGAGCATCAGCATGAATAATGCCTGTGCCAAAGGCGCTAACTTGCTGTATTCTGCGTACCCTGAGCGTTTGGTGTAACTGCACCATACGCCGATGTGGCTCCATAACATCATCATGGATAAAGCGGATGCCCAGATGAGCGACCACTCTCCATAGGTAGAGGCATGTGCCAAGCCCCAGCCCATTAACCCGAATTGTAATGCGCCCGCAGCGGCTAATGAATAAACGGCCATTTTCCACGGTTTGATGGCCGGTATGGCCATTAACCCCAGCGTTAAAACACTTGCCGCTACCCACAGGGGTATCGCCTGAATACAGAACTGGTAAATCAGCACAGCATCCAACCAAGAGATGGCGGCCAGTAATGCTGCAAGCTCCGGCGCACGGTACCCTTTATTGAAGCCGATAACGTAGATAAACCATAACAAAAGAGGTACTGCACACAGGGACGCAACCCGCACCATCATGGGGATGGAATCCCAAAAATTGGCCATAAACATGCCCACGGCTATTAAAAAGAGCAATAAAGCCATAAAACCCAACACCCAACTTAAGGCAGACGGAATGGGGCTGATGGGGTAATTGGGTTGCTTGCCGCCGGGGGCAGCTTGCTGTTGCGGGTCTGTTGGTTGCGGAGAAGGCATGCGCTCCGGTTTGATGATGATTTCTTCATCTTCCGGCGGTTGAGGTAATTGCGGGATAGCGGCTTGGTCGTAATTGATGTCTGTATACCGCAAATCCTTAGCACGGCGCGGTGTATCGGTGGCGGTTTCGGCACTTGCAGAGACGGAAGACGATGGCGTGGCGGACATGTGCGTTATCTCCTCTTACGTTTTGTCCTCTTTTTAGAAGAAGATTTTTTAGTGGATTTTTTAGAAGAAGACTTGCGTTTGACAACTTTTTTAGATGAGCGGCGAGAAGATTTTTTACGAGTTACTTTCTTTTTGGAATTGGCCGACATATGGCGGGCATCCTGCTGCACGGGGGTTTTAGAGGTTTTAACCGCCTCGTAAAAAGCTTTACGCTGGTCTTTGAGGGAGAAATTAGAGTCGTGCTGATCTGCAAAATACCCTCTGTAAGCAGGGTCCACTTGGTTAATGTGAACCACGGCATCGGAGTGGTCTTTCACACCCACATTGCCGGAGCCGTAGTATGGCTGTTGGCAAGAAACAAGTGTAAAGAAACCCAACAACAGGTTCAGCAGAAAAAATCGGGTAAAAGGCATGGCGTTTTACGGTAAAACGGCATTAATAATGTTAAACGGAAGGCTGACAAGGTAGTTGAGCAAAGAGCCTACGGTACTACAGGAGGTAAGCATGCTGGTGCAGCAAAACAGCACCATAAAGCGCAACGCGATGCGGCACCCTTGCGCGGCGCGGGGATGTGTCTTTTGTGTGTTCATAGATCGGATAAGTGATAAAAGCTGACGTAAACCGATTAGATTATATAAAGAGAAGCTGCCGTGTCAAGCATCTATGCTGTACGTTGGGCATGTTTTTGCGACACCCGATGACAAGCCCTGTTAAATTGCAGAAATCGCGGATTTTTCCTTGTCAATCTTATGCTTTTATGGTAGAAAAGCCGTGTATATTATGGACCCGCTAACGTTATACTATGTAATATTCGCTCTCATTGCAGTGTTGTCCGTGTTTGGTCTCATTGTCGGTGTGAGTAATGACGCTTGCAACTTCTTAAACTCCTCCATCGGCTCCAGAGCCGGTACATACAATCAAGCGGTTTGCGTGGCTGCGGTAGGTGTATTATTGGGTGCTTGTTTTTCCAATGGCATGATGGAGGTAGCGCGCTGCGGCGTGTTTAACCCGCATATGTTTAATTTCCATCAGGTCATGATTTTGTATTTGGCAGTGATGGTTGCTAACATCATTTTGTTGGATACCTTTAACTCACTGGGCTTACCTACCTCCACAACCGTGGCATTGGTATTTTCCTTGCTGGGGGCAACCATAGGAGCGGCTATATTCAGCAGTGGCACATTTGTAGGATGCCCGATGTTACAATATGTTAAGGTAGATAAATGCCTGACGATGATTGGGGCCATCTTCCTTTCTGTTGCCGTAGCATTCATATTCGGCTCTATGGTAATGTGGCTGGCGCGCCTTATCTTCAGCTTCCGATTCGGTAAGGCGTATCGCTATATCGGCCCGGCTTGGTGTGCTTTGTCATTAACGGCCATTAGTTACTTTATTATCTTTAAGGGGCTTAAAGACAGCTCATTGATGAAAAAGGAAGACCTCCAAGCCCTCAGTGAATCTCTCTTCTTAGTGCTATGCGCCGCATTCGGTTTTTGGGTGGTTATTTGCTCCATTCTTCAATATGTATTCCATATCAATACATTACGCATAGCTGTGTTGGCGGGCACCGGTTCTTTAGCCTTGGCTTTTGCCGGTAACGACATGGTTAACTTCATTGGTGTCTTTATGGCTTCCATGGATGCTTTGTTCACTGAAAACATAACTGTACACACCAACATGGGCGGCATATTAACAGGCTCGGGAAAAGCAACGAGCGTGTGGTTTTTGCTCTCGGCCGGCATTATTATGGTTGCTGCGTTATTCCTTTCTAAAAAAGCTCGTAAAGTAACGGAAACAGAACTTAAACTCTCTTCCTCCAACACGGGTAAAGAGCGCTTTGGTTCCAGCAAACCTGCCCGTATGTTGGTGCGTTACACTATTAACACAGCTCGGTTTATTCAACGTGTTACGCCTAAACGTATTGCAGATTTTGTTGGTAAACGTTTTACGCCGCTGACACCTGAGGAAGAAACCGGTGCCAATTACGACATGATACGCGCCTCTGTTAACCTGACATTGGCTGCTTTGCTCATTTCGTTCGGTACCGCGAATCAGTGGCCGCTCTCGACGACATATGTCATTTTCATGGTATCAATGGGTACCTCTCTGGCAGACCGCGCATGGGGGCGAGACAGTGCCGTCTACCGCATTACCGGTGTATTAACAGTAATCGGTGGGTGGCTTATTACAGCGATAGCCGCTACATTGGCCGCGTTGTTTGTGGCTCTCATTATGGGGTATGGAGATGTTTGGGGTATCAGCATCATGATGGTGATTGCTGCTGCCTTGCTGATTAAATCCACCTTCTTTGGCAAGAGTAGTAATGAAAACTACAACATCGTGGATGTTAGCAAAGATACCTGTATGCACGAGTTTGCCACCACGGCAGCCGGCAGACTTGGGCGCATGGTAGGTATATATAAGGCCATGGTACCTGCCCTGTTGAACGAAGATTTGGAGGCATTGAGCCGCCTTAAGAAGAAAGCGCGCTCCATTAAGCGCGATATAGAAGTGGTGAGAGAGAACGAGGTTTTGCCCGCTTTGGCAGGCATACCTAAAGAATTGGCAGATCGCGGTCAACTTATTTTCCGCATTACGGAAATATCTGCCAACACCGCAGAGCGCCTGTTTACTATAGTGAAAGCTGCATTTAACCATATAGATAACTTCCATGCCGGACTGGAGCAGGCCCAAGGCAAGGATTTGCTGCTGTTAACAGAGAAGATTGGCTCGTTCTATCCTGATTTATTGGATATGCTCAAAACCGGTGATTATGCCGGCGTAGACGCAAAATTGGCCGGTCGCGAGCAACTTGGCGACGATTTCGGGGCGTGCATTAAGCGCCACCTTATGCATGGTGATGCAGACGAAAGCAGCATGCGCAATGGTATTCTTTACCTGACACTGCTCAACGAAACCCGCGCCATGGTAAGCCATGCCTTTGCGCTTATCGAAAGAATTAAAGAGGTTTACGAGAATTAATGTTCGCGTAACAGCCTACTTTATCACAAAGGCCGCCTGCTTGTTGAGCAGGCGGCCTTAACTGATTCGGGAGAGGGTGAGAATGCTATCCCTCCGGTAAATTGTGTTAAAGCGAATGGCGTATAGCCTCGTAATCGGCGCGGAGTTGTTCAGGTGTCATGCGGAGTCTTTTACGGGCTTCTGCGTAGGCGGCGGATTCTGCATCTTCGTCCCCTGCTTCGTCCTCTTCAATATCCAGCTCGGCACCGTGCAGCAACAAGAGGTCGATGGCGGCAAGGTAGCTCTTAATACGTTTTTTATCAGTTTCCGTCTCATTAGCGTACACCATATCGAAACGGTAGGAGTCAAAAATCCGCTCAATGGGGGTGGCGTAGCTGTCTATACCCTCCAAGGGGGTATCTTCCGCTTCAAAATCTTCCTGTCGATATTCAGCGTCCGGGTGTTCAACCGTTTCGTCTGCCAACATCAGGTTCGGGTCTGCACCTGCCTCCAACAGATATTGCAGAGTATCCAGATTGATGATGTTTTCTAACAAGGGGTGCGAGCATATATGCTGCAAGGGCAATAAATCCAGCAACGG
>SUVM01000139.1 GCA_015062015.1 Akkermansiaceae bacterium
AAAGGCTGTTGTGGTGCGCACCGCCGCTCCGATTCGTCGCGACGACGGCTCCGTGCTCCGCTTCGATACCAATGCCGTGGTTGTCATCGATAAGGACAACAACCCCAAGGGCACCCGTATCTTCGGGCCCGTGGCTCGCGAGCTTCGTGAAAAAGGCTTCATGAAGATCGTTTCCCTCGCCCCCGAGGTGCTCTGATACCGCCAGGTATTTGTTGAATCTTTGGCTCGGTTGCTTCCACTCGGCAACCGAGCCGATTCATTTTATCCCCCTCCCTCTCTCTCGGCTTCATCAGCATTGCAAATGCTGATGCAAGTAAAAAATACGTTAGGGATTAAAAAATAGAGCATTATTCTTGTATGCATCCGCAGGGGAATGCTTGGTGTGTTGTTGTTCAATACACCATATTGTATTGATTGTTAAACGTGTTAATATAGTACAGCATTTGCAATGCTGTACTATTATCCGCGTGATGGCGAACCCTTGGCTTTGTTACGTTTGCGTTTCGAGCCTTTGTTAGCCGCTATAACCCTTTACCATAAGTAAAACAATGAAAAAGACAATCATTACACTTTTAGCACTTGGCTCCTTAGCAACTGCTGCCGATACTGAATTGGTTTTGTCTAAGGCCGGTTCCGGGGTGTCTGCAGATGCCTCCTTCAGCTTGGAGGGGCTCACCATCTCCCATATTTCGGCAACGCCGTCAGTTGTTACCGGTAATAATACGTTTGATTCCACTGCCTATACCAATAGTCTCCAAACCTTTACTACTAATGTAGGGAGCGGTGGGGCATGGTCTTACACCCTTTCCTTTGAGGTGAGCAACGTGCAGCTGGGATATACCGTGGATTCCATCGCTATCGATTTCTTTACACATAGTGGAGGAGGACAGGCTCAGAACAATGAGAGAGACTTCAATCTTCAGATATCTCTTACAATGCCGGATTCTCAGGTTGTTTCGTTGCGGGATAAGTCATCATTCTCAGTACCCGCAACACAGGTTGGAAATGGAAAATATACAGACGGTGCATATGGCGCTGACGGTGAGCTGTTTGGTTCTTATCAGACCCTGCCATTAGAATCTCTTGCTCTTACAGAAGGGAAATATACTCTCAAAATTGATGTTTCGCAAAACACCAACAGCGGCACATTTGTGGCACTCGGCAATGTGACCCTGAGCACCGGCACCATCCCCGAGCCGACAAGTGCAACGCTTTCCTGGCTTGCCTTGGTTGGGTTAGTATGGCGGCGGCGTCGCCCATAAATATCAATTTGTCGGGCAATCACGCGTACCTCCGGTTCGCTGAATTGATGAGCCCGGGGGTGGCTCTCATTTTTTGGAAGAGAAACGGCCTGTTGGGGTCTCCGATTGCCTTTACAACATAGAAATATTGCCCGAGGGTGCCAACGGCCAGCACGATGGTACTTATGTCCGCTGCCATCAAGAGCACATCACCGGGGATGTAGAGTATGTTGGCCGGACCCATATCGGCAATACCGAGGTTGACGTCGGTGCCGGCCTTCAACTCTTGTTGCACAGTGGGCATATCCCCCTCTTTGCCGACTTTGGGTTCTTCCGTAGCCGGGGTGGCAATATCTCCTTTCGCTGCGGCGTGGTGCAGGGTGGTGCGGCAGTTGTTTTGCGGCAGGCATAACAGCGCGAGTAATAAAATGCTTATAGGTAACCGTTTCATCGTGTTGCCGGTGGTGTTTTAGTGTGCAGAGAGAGACCCGCTTTCACTGCCTACGGTGGGTTGTGGTGGGGCAGGTGCGTGTTTTAGGGGGCAAAGGCCGCGTGTTTCGCCCCTGATATTAACCCTTAATACACGTTGGGTTAAGCCCATTCTTCCGCGCTGCCCATAGCCGGTGGGTGCGGAATAAAACACAGATTATGTAGAATATATCCTTTTCATTTCGTCCTCTATGGTGTAAACTTTCGTTGTATGAAAAAGTCGTTGCGTATTTTCACAATGGTATTAGGGCTGGCGGTGTTGGGCTCGTTCTCTGCATCCGCTCAGGGTTTTGGTGTATCTTCCGGCGGAGACGGCGCCGGTATATCCATGGATGGCGGCGATTCCTCCGCACCTAAGAAAAAGAAGAAAAAGAGTAAAAATAGTAAGAAAAAGGACGACTCCAAAAAGACCAGTGCCGTGGGCAAGGCCTTGGGTAAGCTCAAAACCTTTAACGGCAAACCTTCCAAAAAGGCCAAGGTGTATGTGTATCTGCAATCTGCCAGTTGGTGCCAGCCCTGCAACCAGGAAATGCCTGAGGTTGCCGCAACTTACCTCGAAATGAAAAAAGACGGCCGCGCAGAGCTCATCCTCATCGGCCACGACCAAGAGGAAGACGCTGCTAAAAAATTCCTCAAACAATACAAAGCAAAATTCCCCGGTATTTTGGTATCCGGCAAAAATGTGGATAAACTGCCCGGCTTTACCATGGCTCAGGGTATCCCTAATGCCATTATGGTAGATGAAGACGGCAACGTGTTGGCCAGCGGGTACCCCTCTTCCGTGCTGCCCGGGTGGAAAGCGGCGGTGGAGCCCGCCGCCGATGCCTCCGCAGACCCCGCCCCTACTTTGCCGCGTGAATTGGCAGAATAATTCTTGCCCCTCGAAGGCATATTCCGTGATATTTGCTTGCCAAATTCCTCAAAAAGGAGTAAATAGTAAGTCATGTCTACAACTATAGAAAATTTAAAAACTGCCATCATTGGAGAGAGTACAGCCTGTGCCATGTACGCCTCCTTTGCTTCTAAAGCTTTGCAAGAGGGTTACCCCCTTATTGCCAAACTTTTTGAGGCTACCTCCGCAACAGAGCGTATCCACGCCGCTAACCATACCAAAGCCCTCGTTAAAATGGGCGAGCAACCTATTGAGTATGATATGAGCTGGCATGTGGGTACAACCCTGGAGAACCTCAAAGAAGCCCTCAAGGGAGAGACCTACGAGTACAGCGAAATGTACCCGCCCATGGTTGCCCAAGCAGAGGCAGAGGGGGCTAAAGATGCTCTGCGCAGCTTTAACTGGGCCCTGGAGGCCGAGAAGGTGCACGCCGCCATGTATGCCGAGGCCATCCGCCAACTGGAGAGCGGCGAGCCGCTCAACCTGCCGGCCGCCTACGTTATTTGTCCGCTGTGCGGCGATACCTTCCCGGCAGATACCGCGCCGGATAAGTGCCCTCTTTGCAACATGCCCAAGGCCAAGTACATTGCCTTGCCGTAAGCAGAGAGTGTTGGCTCATGTAACCAAAAAAGGCGAGCTTCGTGCTCGCCTTTTTTGGTTGGTACGTCAGGCACACTAATTGCGCCGCAGAATAATGCGCTCGATGCCTCTTTCCGGCTCACCGGGCTGCGGTGCAGGGGTGCCCATGGCTTTGCGTAATAACGGTACCAGCAAAAGCACCACCAGTGTGATAAAGGGTACCATCAGCCCGATGCCGCGTAAAACGCGTTTGGCCGCGCGGTTGCGTATGCGGCGCCGCACGCTCAGGATGATGCCGATGAGGCTGATAAGCATGAACGGGTAAAATGCCGTAAACTCCGTTGCACCGGCCGTGCAGAAAGACTCCCAAAAGACCAGCGCAAAAGCCACCCCCAAGGTTGTGTTGATGCCTACTTTGCGGCTGCGGCGTATTTTGCGGAATGGGCGCATCCACATAAACAGCAATAAATGCCCCGGCACCAGTGCTAATACCGGCGGTATCCAACATTGGCAGAACCCCGGTAACACCCCAACGAAAATCTGCAGCGGCGCGCGCAGCAACAGGCAGTCTTGTGCCCCGGCTAATTTCAGTGGTATGTAGTCCGATAACAGGGCCTCGGTACTTTGTGTGCAACAAGCATAGAGCAACACGACAACTGTCCATGGCACCGCCAAACCGCCCAAACAATAGCAGCTGCTCAACAGCCGCCTACCTTGGTTTACCCAGAGCATGTGCCCTATCACCGGCAACCAGAACACCACCGCCCCGGGCGTGGTCAACATAGCCACCGTTACACCCATGCCCGCTATTACCAAGTGGCGCGGCGGAAAATAGTTCTTCTTGCCTCGCGCCCATACCAGCAGGTGATACAGGCTGATGGTCTGCAGCGCCAAATTCAGCTCGCTTGGCCCCGCCCACAAATCCGTACAATACACAAACATGAGCCCTGTTATCGCCCATGCCGTGCTGCGCCGTACAAAGAGCGAGGCCGTCTTTAAACAATACAACAGCCATATGCCGGTAACCACGCTGTGCAGCACCGGCACCCCCGCCCGGCTCCCCCAACCTAAGATGGCTCCCAACCCTATCTCGGTATACCACAGCGGCCCGCCGCATGCCTCTGCCGTGCAGCCGCATCCCGGCGCAAAACGCATGACCAAATAGCTCATCACGGCAAAAAAGAGCCAAGCACTCATCTGCTCGTGCTCGTGTAGCACGGCATTAATGCCCGGGCGGTATACGGCGGATTTAGGGGGACTGGACATATGGTTTATTCATTCTAAATTAGCACCATTAGCAAGTCAAGCCGGAAATTTGCGTGTTAGCGCATACGCATAATTCAACCGTTATTGAATCGGCGGGTGAGTGGGTGCATCTCAAGAGTTGATGTACAATTTTTTCATACGTCGGCCCGTGGTGGCCATATGTGTATCGCTCA
>SUVM01000140.1 GCA_015062015.1 Akkermansiaceae bacterium
CAGCCGACGGTAAGCCCGAGGTATTTGAAGAGGGCCCCCATCCACATAGAGTCTCGGCGGGCCAGGTAGTCGTTGACCGTTACAACGTGTACGCCCATGCCGGTGAGGGCATTGAGGTACACCGGCAGGGTGGCTACGAGGGTTTTACCCTCGCCGGTGGCCATCTCGGCAATGAATCCGCGATGCAGGGCGATACCGCCGATGAGCTGGACGTCGAAGTGCACCATATCCCACTTGATGGGCGTGCCGCACACGTCTACCTCTGACCCGCACATGTTGCGTGCGGCGGTTTTGGCTACGGCAAAGGCTTCGGGCAGGATTTGCTCAAGGTACTTGGCGCGCATTTTGTCGAACTTGGGCTCAATTTCGGCAAAGGCTTTTTTACCAACCTCAATGGATTCCGGGGTGGGGTCTATATGCGGCAGTTTGGGGAACTCCTCTTGAAGCGACTCGAAGCGCGTGTTGAGGGTATCGGCATACTGTTGCAGGGCATCTGCCGGGGCAGCCAAAATGACGCCTCGAGCGGGGAGGGTGAGCGGGGTTAAACGATGAAGATATTTTTGCCACTCGCGTGTTTTACCCACGAGGAACTCTTGGTCCTTGCCTCGGAGGGTTTCTTCTATTTCCAGAATACGTTTGACAACAGGGCGCAGCTTGCGCACTTCTCGCTGATTCTTAGAACCGACGATTTTGTTGAGAATCCATTTAATCATAACAAACTGTAAAATTGAGTGACACGTTTGCGCGCCCGAATTTTTGCACGCGGTTGCTCATTGTACCACAATAAGACGCAGCACGCAAGCACAAGCCCGCAATTTGCGGGCGCGTTGGCCTTAAACTTGTGTCATGAAGAAGTACAAGGTACGAAGTTGGAAGTTTTGTGTGCGAAGGGGGGGGATTACTTTTTGCGTTTGCCCATGGCGGTGTCGTCGTTACGGAAGATGCCGAAGATGCTGTCGAAGAGCCCCTGCTGTTGCGCTTCTGCATAGTCTGCTTTCCAAATAAGGCTGTCTTCGCGGAAGGGGGGACCCTCCATAAATCCTTTGACTCGAAAATCTTTACCGCCGGCGGTGAGGGCACGCTCGATAGCGGAAAAATCGGGGGTGCTGTCGTTGGTGCGGAAGAGGTGCAGCACCGGCGATTCTCCCGGTTTGAAGAAGCCGCGCGGGGCTGTGCCGGGGGATTTCACTTTCTCTACCAACAGGCAGAAGCCGAACTCGTTGCCGGGGATTTCGGACACCAATATCTCTATGGGGTATTTTTTGCCCTTTTTCACCTTAAACACCTCTCCGGTGGGGATGCCGCCCAGCACGGTGTTCCAATGCGGGGTTTGTTTGTATTGATAAAAGGCACGTTTGTTTTTATTGGTGGTAAGTTCTTGTTGGTAAGAGGGCTTGGTACCCAGCACCATATCGCCCTTGGTGGGGATGCTCCAACCGGCCTCCAGTACCAATTTGTTATCAAAACGCACCATGAGGGTGTCATCTCCCATGCCGGCAAAGCGGAAGAAGCCCGTCTCGGGCGCGGTCACCACGCCACGGTACACCACAACCCAGCCGGATGGTGCCACCGTGCGCGCGCCTTGCTCTGCATGGCATTGAAAGGCCTCCGGCCCGTAGGCTGCCCGGCAGCGCGGCAGGTAGAAATACGGCGCATACAGGCGGACATCCGGGCTGTAATAGTCTGCAAAGACGCTTTGGTCCCACTTTTTGCCGTCGAACTCGCGTATTTTTTGCACAACGCCCTCGCGATGCACGGCTTTAGCCCCCTCGCGGATGGGTTGTTTGAGGTCGTAAAAACGCCCGATGAGGGCAGATTGCTCGTCCACATCGCCACCGAATGCCTGCATCAGCTCATAATTTACATCCAGTTTCTCCCAGCGGTCTTTGGCTTTATCCCACTCGGTCTGCGCTTTATCCCAAGTCTCCTTGCCCCATTCTTTGCCCTTTTCTCCCCACTCTCGCCCGGTCTTTTCCGCGTCATCCAACCAATCTCCCCAATCTGCCTGCACACTACCGCAGCATGCCAAAGCCAGCATGCCGAAAACTGTTTTGAAAAATCCCTTGTTCATAGGTATGATTTTAGCGATTCCATTGGGGCTTGGCAAGCAAAAAAACAGAGGGCGGCGTGTTTTATAAACAGCCGGCGCAAAAAAACGGGGCAAAAGCCCCGTTGGTGATGGTGATTACAACTCGTAGTATGTATAACCGTTAAGGCCGGTGCGGTAGGCCTCCAGAGCATCGCGGCGTTGGCGCGGGGTCATGAGGCCGTCTTCCACGGCGCGCTCTGCAAGGTTGCGGAATTTGGCAACAAGGTCTCGCGTATCATACTTAACGTAAGAGAGCACGTCTGCCACGCTGTCGCCCTCTTCCTCTTGGGTGTAGACGGGGCGGCCGTTTTCCAAATGCACGCTTACCACGTTGGTATCTCCCAAGAGGTTGTGGATATCGCCGAGGGTCTCTTGGTAAGCCCCTACCAGGAATACGGCAACATAGTAATTTTCCTTGCCCTCAAAGTCGTGCAGCGGGAGGGAGTGGGCGATGTCCTCGCGGTCGATGAAGTTATCTACCTTGCCGTCGCAGTCGCAGGTGATGTCCACCAGCACGGTTTTACGGGTGGGGCGCTCGCAAAGGCGCTGAATCGGCATGACGGGGAAAAGCTGGTCAATCGCCCAGCTATCCGGCATGCTTTGGAAGAGGGAGAAGTTGCCGTAGTAGCAGTCCACCATGTTGTCGGATACTTCTTTGAGGTCCTCGGGGATTTCGCTCATTTCGTCGATGCGGCGAGAGATCATGCCCATGATGTGCCAGTAGATAGCCTCTCCGATTCCGCGCTCGCGGAGCGAGGAGTTACCGTAGAAGAACTGCATGCGGAGCTGGTCCCGGTAGTAGTTAGCATCGTTGTAGCACTCTTGGATATTTTTGCGGGTAAGCATGCGGCGTGTTTCGTCCAGGGCTTTGAGCACTTCGCTGGGGTTGTCCGGCAGAGCGGGCGGTGCGGCATCCTGCCCCGGGGCGCTGGCTACGTCCAAAATATTAAATACCAATGCCGCGTGGTAAGAGACGATGGCACGGCCGGATTCCGTCACCAGCGTGGGATGCGGCACCTCGCACTTGGTGCACATTTCGCCCACAACCTCGACGATATCGCGCGCGTACTCCTCCATGGTGTAGTTGCAAGAGGAATGGAAGTTGGTTTGAGAGCCATCGTAGTCCACCGCAAGGCCGCCGCCCATATCGAGCGTACCCATGGCGGCACCTTCTCTCACAAGGTCTATGTACATGCGGCATGCCTCTGTAAGCCCCTCTCGCACTACGGAGATGTTGGGTATCTGCGAGCCTTGGTGGTAGTGCAATACCTTGAGGCAATGGAGTTTACCGGCGGCTTTAAGGGTGTCTACCACCTCAATAACCTGTGCAGTGTTGAGGCCGAACACCGAGCGATCACCGGCAGACTCGCTCCAATGGCCGGAGCCTTTGGCCGCCAAGCGTACGCGCACGCCCAAGTTGGGTTCTATGCCCATGGCCTCTGCACGGGCCAAGATGGCGGGCAGCTCGTTGGGCATCTCTAAAATAAGGCAAATGTTGATACCCATACGCTGAGCGGTGAGCGCAAGGTCTATAAACTCATCGTCCTTATACCCGTTACACATAAGGAAGGCTTGTGTGTCTTTCATTTGAGCCATGGCGGCGATGAGCTCGGGCTTGCTGCCGGCCTCCAACCCGTAGTGGTAGCGCGCGCCGTAAGAGACGATTTCTTCCACAATCTCGCGCTGCTGGTTTACTTTAATGGGGTACACGCCGCGGTACACGCCACGGTAATCCGCCTCATGTATGGCTTTGATAAAGCTTTGGTTAAGCTCGTCTATACGGGCGCGCAGCAAATCCCGAAAACGCAACAACACGGGGGCATCCGTCCCGCGCTCTGCCAAGCCTTTCATGATGGTATGCAGGCTCACCGGGCGTGCTTCGCCATCGGTATCTATGAGGTTCACCGTGGCTTCGCCGTTGCGGGAAACACCAAAGTAACCGTTACTCCAGTTCTCCACTCCGTAAAGTTCCGCAGAATCGGCAGCGGACCAATTCTTAACCTTGCGCTTAATGGGGGTGCTTTTGCGTTTCATCGTGCTAGAGTGCAATCGTTAGGTAAAGTGCGCTTTATATACTATGAAGCACCTTTTGTCAACACCTTGTTGTTTATTATTTTTTGAAGAATAGAAAAGCCGGCAACGAACAACGGGATGACGGCGGAGGAAAACGAACCGCAGGTTAACCCCGAAAGGGAAAACCTGCGGCAAAAACTGATAAGCTTAATGCGGGCAAGTGAGCTAAAGCTTACTTGGCGCGGTAGTACTGGTAATGAACGCGCTCGTCGATGGCCAAGGCCTCGCGAACAGTGCGAATTACGGTGGGCTCGGCCTCGAAGGCGAAGAGCATGTACTGGCCATGAGTCAGGTGGTTGGACTCATAGGCGAACTCACGGCGGCCAACGTTGGTAACCTCCGTAACCTTAGCGCCGGCAGCCTCGAGCTGGCCTTTCATGGCGGCGGTAAGCTCCTCGAGGGTGGCGGCACCCTTCATGTTAAGAACGATC
>SUVM01000141.1 GCA_015062015.1 Akkermansiaceae bacterium
CAACAAATCGGGCATATGCAAAGACGGTGGCAATTCAAGCTTTGGTACCATGCGCTTATTATACCACGACAAGGTGTCTTTGGAAATTCCGAAATACGTTTACAAGCGACTTTTTAGAAGTTCCCATTAATAATATCAATCAAATCTTTCAGGCGGGCATAATCCCCGCGCTTCAGCGTAAAGCGCAAGCGGGGCAAGCAAGCCAATGCCGGCTCCGGGTCCGCATCGTCTTGGGGTAACTGCACCAAATCCCCCTTGGGCATAATATCGGTATAATCATGCAGTATCCAGTCGATATGTTTTTGTGTCAACGGCTCGAGCACGCGTATGGTAATGTTTTCTGCTTCAAAATAATAAGAGTGGAATCTACGGTAAAAACGCTCGATGTAGGCCATGGCATCCTCTGCGCTCTTGCTGCGATAGAGCAAGTGCATGTCTGTGGACGATATCAGCCCGGCATCCAACAACTCTTTCTCGATAAAGCGTAACCAACGCATCCAAAACGTCTCCCCGGGCGGGTCCAACAGCACAACCGGGAAAATCGTGCTCTTGCCGGTCTGGATAAGCGTGATGGTTTCAAAGATTTCGTCCATGGTACCGAATCCGCCGGGGAACGCCACCAAAGCATCCGTTTGCTTCAGGAAGTTGAGTTTGCGTGTATAAAAGTAGTAAAAGTTCATCATCTTCTCACTACCTGCGATAAAGGGATTGGCATGCTGCTCGTAGGGCAAAGTGATATTGAGCCCGAAGGATGCATCCTCCGTAGCACCTTCATTGCAAGCCTGCATAATACCGGGACCGCCACCGGTGATAATCATATACCCCTTCTCTGCCGCCATGCGCGAGAAATCCACCGCCTGCCGGTACGCATCTTCCTCCGGCTTAATGCGGGCAGAGCCAAAACAGGTAATTTTGCGCACATTGCGATAAGGTGCAAACATTTTATCTGCGGCAAACATCTCATCCACCGTACGAGCCATCATATCCAAATCATGCTCTTCCATATCCGTAGATGCCGCAGCATTCATCACCGTGGAAAGCATTTGCAACACAACTTCAGAATCATGCCCACCGTTAAAACGCTGGGCCAAATCATACAAGTTAGCATCCAAAATCGGATTCCCTGTATTAACCGGTATGGATACAGACAAATGCTTATCTGCCCGGCTGTTAAGGTCTCTTGCAGCTAAAATTTCAGGCTTTTTCATGCTATATAATCTACCACTTCTTTTACTATTTGTCAGTAAAAAAATGATTTTTTTCGCGGATTTGCATCCTCGGGGCATTAACATGGGTGTAACATTCAGCAATACACACAATCATGAAACGCATTATCCCCATCATCAGCCTCCTGGCCTCTGCGGCATTTGCCTCCCCTCTTCCTCAACAGGCAGAGCTGCTCGCTGTTAACAAAGTAGAAGCCCATTACCTCGGCACGGTGCACATCCCCTGCCGCCACAAAACCGCCGATTGCCCCGATAAATGCAACCATGGTTACACAGCAGCACGGTTCCGCGTTGTCCGAAATCTCAACTACGAAAAAATCGGCCAATATGGTGATGATTGCATAGAACCCGGCGCCTGGCTCTACATCAACCTCTCTTCCCCCACCCCCGGGCAAGATGACGAGGCGCTTTTTCGTTTTATCGACAAGCTCAAAGTCGGCGATTCCGTACGCATCACCCAAAAACACTACTACGGCCAACAAGGCGACTGTATGGAACCCTTCCGCCCCGTCACCGATATGGAACGCGACGAGAAGTCTGCCAAAGTGCCCGCTACCCCACCCGCACTCCCCGGGCAATACCCGGTGATGCCGATAGCAAAATAACCAAGCACGGGGCGAAAGCCCCGTTTTTTTATCGGCTCATCACGCGGCTCATACAAAGAACCCCAACGGCAATAGCCCAAAACGCAGCACAACACCAAGCCGCACTGCTATCAAAAGGCAAGCCATAACGCCACACCATTTTCAACTCTTCATACAAGGCGCGCACCCCCAATACCATAAAAATAAATGCCGTCCAGTAACAGCCCAACAACACCCACAAACGGGTTCTGACACACACCCAACGTTGCACAGAGGGAGAAACCGGTAGCAACAACATCAAAGCCCGAGCTAAAGCACACAACGCACCCCAAGCACCCATATACAATACCGCATGCACATACAGAGCGTGTCCGTCTGCATACCGGCTCAGCATAACCACAGTCGCCAGCATAAGACCGGAGGCTAATACATGAGCCCCCACCAAAAGACAACGCTGCGGGAGCCCCTGCATTAATCCGAAGTTATTTTCCGTTGCACAATGCTGATATTTTTAAGTAAAGAGCCACGTTTACGCGCACGCATTGCCTCCATTTGCTTGGGGGAAGGTGCGCCGTTGAGGCGGTGGTCCAACTCATCACACAAGGCTCGCCGTGCTAAAAAGCGGTTCGTTTCACGTTCTCGCTCGCGGTGGCACTTGATTACCAACCCCGTAGGGCGGTGAACAAGGCACACACAATTATTCGTCTTGTTCACCTTCTGCCCGCCCTTGCCGCTGCCGCGCACAAAACTTTCCTCCAAATCGCGCTCCGATATGCCAAGCATACTCATACGCTGCAGCAACTCATGGCGCTTTTGCGGAGAAACAGGCACAAAAAAAGTTGGAAGTTGGAAGTTGGAAGTTGGAAGTTGGAAGTTACACCGTTACTTCGCCGGATAAGGGCTCGCCGTCGGCAAAACAGTACGGTCCGGTAACCGTCAGCTTCGTTACATGCTTCAGACCGGGTACGCCAAGCGCATCCAAAGAATCCACCAATTTATACAACTTGCTATCCAGCTGCACAATGGGGGCAACACCCCGGCACTCAGGTGCCAAGCTCATCATGCCGGCATCGTCAATCTGTACCGCATCGGAGCGCAACAACAACAAATCGCTGCACGTCTTGACCGGGAAGAAGCGAGAACGCGGCACACACACGGCACGCGCACCGGGGAAACACTGAATTGCCGCCCCCATGGCCGTCTCCAGCTGATAGACCTGCGGTGTGGCAGCATCTCGCGGGTCCACCGTCTTCACATTGCGAATCACCGGCAGCGGCAGCACGCCACCATTGGCGGCCAAATAATCCAGCAAAACATCCAAGCGAATCCACAAGTTATTGGTGTTGAAATAGCGGTGTTTTTCAATATTTTGGAAGTCTGCCAAATCCGCATCCGGGCATTGGGCAATCTCGCGCAGCAACGGCTGCCCGTCTGCTTTGCGGGTTGCTAAATGGCCGCCTTTTTTATCTGCCTCGGTGCGCCGCGTTACCTCCATCACAAAAGGCACGCCACTCTCTGCAAACCAACGCAAAAAGCGCGTATCGGGCTGCGCCCCCAAGTTATCGGAGTTAGAGATAAAGGCATACTTCACACCGGCTGCCAGCAATTTTTCCAACCACCCGGAGCCCAACAACGCCGGGTACAAATCCCCGTGCCCGGGCGGGCACCACTCCAAATCCGGGTTGGCGGCAAACTCCACCGGCTGCAGCGTATCCGTCTGCAACTTGGGCACGCGGTTCTGTATCATCTCCACCTTGTCCGGGTCGGCAAAGCCTTCCTCTGCATAACGTGCCAAATGCGCCATCGTATCGGCACTGGTGGAAAAAGAATTCATCAGCAACAAGCTTACGGGGTACCCTGCCCGCTCTCTCAAACTACGCACTTGGCGTACTATTACATCCAAAAATGTAACGCCGGGCTTTATCTCTAACAGGCTCTTAGCTTTTTGCAACCCCATACTTGTGCCCAATCCGCCGTTGAGCTTAATCATCACCGCCTGCGCCAACAAAGAGGCATCGGCCTCCGGTGTGGCGGCCACCAATGCCTCCCACTCCTCCACACCTTCTGCGGGGGATATCTCCGCCTCCGGTATCTGCATACTCTGCTTGCTTTCCAACACCCCAACACTGTGGCGAAATGCCTTGATGGCGGCATCCGACAGCCCCACCCCTCTCATCTTGTTCTCAATCGCTTCAAAACTGCTCATACGCATCATTATATACCCATCTTCCCGCCTTGCAATGCTAAAATGAAATACCTAAGATATTTTTTTCCATCCGGCGAGACAAATTGGCGTATGCCCTTCCCCTCAACAAGAGCAGAACCTCCAGCACCGCACCGCCCCCCATACAAGCGAGTAGGGGGCTTTCGCCCCCTCTCACACCACCGTACATGCCTTTTATGGCATACGGCGGTTTCCTAACCGTTACAGACTACGCTCTGCAATGAGACTAACCCCTGTTTCCTGAACCACTCTTTCCCCATGGCTCGGTGGGTCTCCCTCGTCTTGGAGAGTCGCCACCAGCCTTTTCCTGACCCTGCTACCATAAAGGCATGGTTTTCTTT
>SUVM01000142.1 GCA_015062015.1 Akkermansiaceae bacterium
TGAACTCAATGATTGCCCGCATCCAACTCAAAACCCGAGGACTACCTTCCGTTGATTATCTCCGCCTCAAACTCAGGCAGCTAACCTCCCCGTCATTTACGCGACTTTTTTGACGCAGTGCCTCTTTTTCATCTTTTTCATCTTTTTCATCTTTTTCATCTTTTTCATCTTTTTCATCTTTTTCATCTTTTTCATCTTTTTCATCTTTTTCATCTTTTTCATCTTTTTCATCTTTTTCATCTTTTCATCTTTTCATCTTTTCATCTTTTCATCTTTTCATCTTTTCATCTTTTCATCTTTTCATCTTCTTATGATATTCCCATGAGACAATCAAATTCCGGGAAGATATAAAGGGGGGATTATTTGCTGACGGAAGACAGCGAGGCAGTGGCGGCAATGCCGCCACTGCGGAAACAATATGGATGGGGGCTCAGAGCAGCTCCGGGTGGCCGCTGCGGGTAAGGAGCTCGATGGGGGTGAGGCCGGTAGCGGGCTCAGGGGCAGTGGGAGAAGCCCCGAAGCGGTTAACCATATCCTGCGCTTTATCGGGGTGTACCCTCAGGACATGGAAAAAGATAGCCTGAACTTGGCACGGGGTAGCCTTGGCACCGGCAAGAAGCAGCCGATAAGCCTGCTCAAGATTTCCCTTCTTAACGGCAAGGTCAAGAGCCGTGAGGGCATTCCACTCTGCCGTGCTCCCTTGCAAGGGAATTTCCAAATCGGGCTGCATTTGCAACAACGCATTAAAACGGTACTCCACAAAAGAAGCATCGGTGGCCAGCTCCATCAACAAGGTAAAGCCTCGGGCATCTTCGGCGTTAATATCGGCCCCGGCCTGCACCAAGAGCGGCAGCGTGCGCTGCGGCTCTCGGCCGTAGAGGGCGCGGCTCAGATACTCTCGCGTTACGGCACCACGAGGCTGCACGGTAAAGCCACCCTCCAACAAAGCGCGTGCCACCTCGGTATGGGCACGCCCCATGGCAACGGCAAAATCCTCGCTGCAGCGTTGCACATCTGCCCCGGCAGCTATCAGCATCCGGGCATATTCCGCATTGCCATCGTTGCGCAACAGGGTCTGCAGCAGGGTGTTGCCACCGGTCTGCACATCCGGGTCCATACCGGACTGCAAGAAATGGTCAAATAGTTCCACATCGTTTGCTATATAGGCTAACTGCAGGGGTGACATACGGTCCGGCTCCGGTTCGGCAGGGTGCACCCCGGCGCGAGCCAAAGCCTGTACAAGCGGCTGATTCCACGCATAATCTGCTGCAGATTTGCCGTCATTGTTACGCAACGAAGCATCCGCTCCGCGCTCTAACAACAATAAAGCACCATCGGCAGTAGGCGTAAACGGCTCTGCATTGCGAAACTTTGCCGCCAAAATCAACGGCGTATCGCCGGCCGAATTGCGGGCATTAATATTTGCCCCGGCAGCCAGCAACAAAGAAATCAATTCTTCCGAGCCACAAGCGGCAGCATGCAAAGGCGTATTGAGGGTTAACCCATCGTGGCTGCGGGCACACATGCGGTTATCATTTACCTCTGCCCCCAATTGCAACATCATTCGGGCAGTTTTAACGGCATTATAACGACAGGCAACATGCAACAGAGCATTAAGTTTTTGTTGTTCGGAGAACCTGTTAGCGGGACCACGCGGCGACCGCGGGCATACATGCGTATGAGGCATGAATAAACGCACCATCTCGGGTTGGTCCGTATACACGGCCATGTACAAGGCAGAGGCATTTGCCACCTTTGCACCATGCTCAATCAGCAGCTGCACCAAGGGCTCGGATTGCGCATCCACCGCTAAAGCCAACAGAGTACAACCACCCACCGGAAGCTCATTGACGTTTACCCCACCGGCAGACAACACACGGCGAGCAAGCTCTACATCACCATTCTCGCAAGCATGGCGCAACGCCAACTGAGGCTGCGTGGCGGGGGCATTGGCTACGGTTAATGCTTCCGCAACAAATGGGTTAGCACTTTTATAGGCAGCATCTAATGGGGTGAGCCCGGAGTCATTTTTAATGGTAGTATCGGCACCATACTTCAACAACAGCAGCACTGCGGCAAGGTTTTCTGCCGCCACGGCCTGCATCAAAGCGGTTTCGCCATAGGCATTCTGCATGTTGAGCTGCTGCGGAGCCAGAGACAACAAAAACTCCATACGCCCTAGCTCGCAATCCGCCAAGGCACACATTAATGCGGTTTCTCCCGTAAGAGAGCGTTGGGTGAATGCCTCGTTTAAGGCAGGAGCCACAACGCCGTGACGCAGCAAATACGCAGCAACCTCTGTTTGGTTAAATTCAAAAGCCGCTTGCAACGCATGCTCCAAACGAGTTGCCCCGGCGCGGTGCAGCAACTCTACGCAAGGCAAATGGCCATTGGCCGCAGCATACTCAATGGCCGTACGGTCGTAATACTCCGACGCCTCCATGTCCGCCCCGCGTTGCAGCAATACGCGTACAATCTCTGCCTTACCGGCAGCAGCGGCATGCAACAGAGGCGGGGCAAAATAGGCCGTTGCTTTCGGGGTGTCATCCATTGCAGCAAATGGAGACGGTACCGGCCCACACAGCTCGTTAATGTACACGGCAGGCATACCGGCAAAAAACGCCGCGTCCCCCTGCTCTACGGCCGTTTGGCAGAGCTCGAAAAAAGCCTGATTATGGCGCAGATTGCCCTGCGCCGCCACCATAAGCTCTTGGGCAAGCTGCGCGTTGCCGGCTTTAAGCGCCTCGTATATGGGCAACAAGGGGGCATCTGCCGCCCACAACGCAGGAGCCACCAACAGCGAAAACAAGAAGCATGCAGTAAGTTTCATAAAAACACTTATTTACCGAGGGATTCCAAATACTTAACCGCCGCATGGTTCTTGTTACGGCGGTGATGCTCTAATGGGGTAAGACCGTCTTTGTTTTTACGAGTCACATCGGCTCCGGCGTCAACCAAGGCTGGGAGCACATCTAGATCTATACTATCGTGCAAAGGGTAAAAGTTGGGTCGATTCACGTTGGCTCCCTTAGCTATAAGAAGTTTAACGGTCGGAGCGTGGCACAACTTTACGGCAAGCCCCAACGCAACATCGGCATCCGGCCGGCGGTGTTCCAACAAGCCCAGGTGGGGGGAGTCGCTCATCAGGGCATACTCCGGGGCCAAGCCTGGGCGCACGCCGCGTTGCAGCAAATAGTCCACCACGGCATGTTGCCCGCAAAGGGCGGCTATTTGCAAAGCCTTGCCATGCTGTTTAGCCCCGGCATTGAGCAGCAGGCGCACGCAGTCCACATGCCCGTTGGCAGCGGCTTTAACAATGGCGGTTTTGCCGAACGCGTCGGCATGCTCCAAATCCGCACCACGCGCCAACAGCACACGCACAATATCCGTTTTACCGGCAGCGGCGGCGTGCTCCAATGCTGTACCCATGTAATAACGGCCGGAACCGGGTCCGGGGTCAAACTTGCAGGCCGCGCAAGTAACCGGGTAGAAAGCACGGTTCAGGTCCTCCGTAGCCATGGCCACAAAGTAGGCGGTATCATTGTCCTGCACGGCTTGCATGGCCTGCTTAGCCAACACTTGCACATCCGCAATCGCGGGGGCGGTGCCAAACAGAGACTTCCCGGTTTGCGCATCGCACATGGAACATACGGGCGTAGCGTCTGCCCCGGCGGCAAGCAAAGCATTCACAGCAGGCTGATTTTTATCCAAACGGAAGAAAGCAAGTGGGGTATAAGGCGCACACCGGCCGCGCTTATCCAAAGCAAACACACCGGGCGTATTCAAAAAATCCGGTAGTTCATCATCAACATCGTACAAGGACCATGCCGGTAAATAAGACTCTAACAAGCGGTCGGTTGAAACATCCGGAGCCACCGTACGGACGATTGTATACGCGCCATAATCGAACGACGAATTAAGAGAACGAGCCTCAATATTGGCGCCGCGCTCCAGCAAAGCCGCAGCCATCTCCGCACCACAACGGCCACGCAGGGCAACAATAAGCGGGCTCTCTGCCACCCTCTCTTTAGGCTCATAGTAGGGCAGCAAATCCAAAATATCCGGGTTGCGGCTCAGTGCCACGGCATACATCCACGGGAAATAATCCGGCGAGGCATACTCTGGGAACTCTGCCCCGTACCGCATCAACAAACGCACCATATCTGCATTGCCATGGTTAATGGCCACCCACAAGGGGCGCACACCCATGACATCCGCCTGCGGGTTTACCCCT
>SUVM01000143.1 GCA_015062015.1 Akkermansiaceae bacterium
CCCCCCCCGCATCCCTGCGCACCCTGCTCGGTGCTTCCGGCTCCGGCACGCGCGCGTGCCGCATTGTCACATTTTGAGCTTGAAAGGCAAGGCCACGCGTGGTAGGCTGGTGGGGTGATGAAGAATCTTCTGTTAACAGGTTTGATAACGATGGGGAGCTGCCTGGTAGCGCAGGCGGCACCGGTGAGCGAGGCGGCCAAAAGCGCACAATCCGCTGCCGGAGAGTACAAAGGCGCCGTCATGAACTGCGATATGGGCTGGTGCTTCGACCACATGTACCCCCCCATTAAACGCACCATGGCAGACCGCTATGCCAGCCGCACCCAAAGCAACAATCAGCAGGAAGTGCGCCGCGTCATGGGGCTGGAAAAAGAAAGCAGCCAACAAGCCCAAGCCCGTATGGAGCGCAACATGGCCGCCCTGCGCCAACACTATGTGAACATGGGCAACGATATGCTCTCCGGCGGGTTTAAGGTAGAGCGCTTCGTCATCGGCGCCCCCTATGCGGAGTACGAGCTCATTAGCTCTGCCGGTGCTGCGCGCTCCGTGAAAGAGGGCTCGGTTATCACCCAAAACAAAAGAAGCATCACCAAGGCAGAGGATATTAAATGGCAGGGGGACCGCAGCCGCCTTGTGGTGCTGCCCACCACACTGTGGATTAACATACCGGACCCCCGCACCGGCCGCCGCGTGCGCATAGAGCGCAAAGATTACATCTATGCCGTGCGAGATGAAGCCTACAACCGCAACATCAACACCCGCGGCACAGAGCCTAACAAATGGTATTTCATTGACAGCAACACGCCGGTAAACACCCTGCGCACCTACTTCCCCACCCTGCCGCTTAACCTGCGCACCCCCGACACCGGCGACCGCCCCTTGCATTAACCACGGCTTGCCATGCTCATTGCCTGCACGGAACAAGACTTTTCGCCCACCGGTCTACTCTCCGGCGGGCGGGGGTTCGAGTACCGCCCGCAGCAACAACAAATGGCCATGGCGGTGGCGGCGGCACTGCAAAACCGCGGGGCCTTGCTGGCAGAGGCCGGCACCGGGGTAGGCAAATCCCTGGCCTACCTGATACCCTCCGTCCGTTTCGCCTTAGAGCACAACCGCAAGGCCATCATCTCCACCCACACCATCAACCTGCAAGAGCAGCTCTTTTACAAAGACATACCCACCGTGCGCAAAGCGCTGCAATGCGACTTCAGCGCGGCCTTGCTCAAAGGCCGCGCCAACTACCTGTGCCGCACCCGCCTCAAACGCGCATTAGAACAAGCCACGGACCTCTTTAACCAGGCGGAAACCAAGCAACTGCACGACCTGCTGGCATGGAGCCGAGACTGCGGAGAGGGCTCTCTTGCAGAGCTGCCGGCAGAGCTGGGCATCTCTCGCAAAGTGTGGGCCCAGGTATGCAGCGAAAACCATGTATGCACCCCCCGCAACTGCGGCTCGGATTGCCCCTACCAAGCAGCACGCCGCCGAGTGGACGAAGCGCAGGTGGTCATCCTGAATCACACGCTCTTTTTCGGGCTCTTATCGCTGGCAGAGCTTACCGCCAAAGAGCAGGCAGAAGACCCGGACGCCCCCGCGATTCCCTCCTTCATCTTCCCCAACGACTTCGTGATACTGGACGAAGCCCACACCATAGAAACCGTTGCCGCCAACCAGTTCGGCCTCGCGCTGGGAGAAGCCGAGCTGAAGTACGACCTGCTGCGCCTCTACAACCCCCACACCCGCAAAGGTAGCCTGCGCCACTTTGCCACGCCCAAGCTCCTGCAGCTCATCGAAGAAGCTCAAACCGCCACAGATGAGTTTTTTCGCTGCGCACGGCTGGATTGCCGCTTAGACGAGCACAAAGGCTGCGTGCGGCTTCGCCAACCGGAATGGACGCAAGACATACTGTCCCCCGCGCTGCATGCCCTGGAGTGCGAGGTAAAACAAATGGCCCAGGTAGAGGAGAACGAGGTAAGCCGCGCCGAGCTAATGGATATTGTAGCCCGCCTGCTCTCTTACCGCAACACAACGGCAGAGCTGGTGCGCCTCAGCGAAACGGACACCTCCGTTTACTGGGCGGAAAGCGAGGGGCAGGAGCGCCAATACACCAACCTGCGCTCCGCCCTCATCAACGTGGCAGACGTTTTGCGCGAAAAACTGTTCGAGACCGGCAACACCTGCATTTGCACCAGTGCCACCCTCTCCACCGGCACCCACGGTATGCAGTACTTTGCCGGGCGTGTCGGTGCAGAAAGCGCAGAAACCCTCCAAATCGGCAGCCCCTTTAACTTTGCAGAGCAAATGCGCGTTGTTGTGGCACGCAGCATGCCGCCCCCACCGCCCGCATCCGACGAGGCAGAGTACCGCTCCGCCCTGTTCGGCTGGATTACGCGTGCACTCACAGAGTCCGGCGGCCGCGCCTTCGTCCTCTTTACCAGCTACAACCTCTTGCGAGAAATGGCACCGCTGCTGCGCCCCTTCTGCACAGAAAACGGCTGGCCGCTGCTCGTGCAGGGAGACGGCCCGGACCGCACCGCCATGCTGCGCCAATTCCGAGACCACATAGGCAGCGTTCTGTTGGGTACAGACAGCTTTTGGACCGGCGTTGATGTACCCGGCGAAGCCCTCTCTCACGTCATTGTCACCAAAATCCCCTTCGAATCCCCCGGCAACCCCCTCACCGAAGCCCGCATAGAAGACATTACCTCCCGCGGCGGTAACGCCTTCCGAGACTACACCTTGCCGGAGGCCCTCCTCAAGTTCCGCCAGGGCATCGGCCGCCTCATCCGCTCCAAAACGGATACCGGCATCATCACCCTGCTGGACTCTCGCGTCACCTCCAAATTCTACGGCGCGCGCTTCATGTACGCCATCCCCGCCGCCGCCCCGCGCAGCTTTATTTAATAACCACTCTCTCAAACAACTGATAATCATTCCCTAGACCAAATCTGAAAGTATATTTTAAGAATTTTGCCGATTTTCTTAAAATATACTTTCAGTTTTTAGCAAAAGGTACAACAACCGCATGGCAATGAGGCGCTAACGCACTTTGCAACGGTTGCAGCTTACTCTTTATCGTCTTGGTGAGAAACGGTATCGATAAGCGGGCGGTAAGAGGGCAAGCGCCAGTTGTGATAAACGGCGGCCATACGCACCGCAAATACCACTAAGGTACACAAAATGTAGGAAATACCGTAAGGGAGCTCCCAATACATCATCCCCACAAAAAGGGCACTGCCGGCAAAGGAAGCCGTGGCATAAATTTCGCCGGGTCGAAACACATAGGGCACATTGCCGGTAAGCACATCTCGCAAAATACCGCCGGCCACACCGGTGCACACGCCCATGGCAATACAAATGGCGGGGTCGCAGCCAATCCAATAGGCCTTGGCCGTACCCAGCAGCGTAAAGAACGCCATGGCAAAGGCGTCTGCCACACGGATGGTACCCACCGGGGGCTTAATAAAACGGGTAATAAAGAACACCGCCAGAGACGTCAGAATCGCTTGGTAAAAGAAATCCACATCCACCCCGGACATCCAGAAAACCGATACCGGCTCACCGTTGGGGCGCATGTGGCCGGAGAGCAACAAATCTCTCACCGTACCGCCGCCCAGCGATGCAATCGTACCGCAGGCAATGATGCCAAACATATCCATACGCACACGGCTGGAAGCAGACGCCCCGGCAATAGCCCCCACCACTGTGCCAAACGTACAACACAGGTAAAAAAGCAAGTGCTCATCAAAGCTCTGCACCTCCTGCAAACTGTGTGCCAAAACACTCACTTCATGCGTATCACGTTAAAAATAAACAACCACACCAACAACACCAGCAGCAAAGGCCAAAGAAAGACTGCCGCCATTGCCAGCATGGCCAGCATCACAAACAATACCAACAGCGTTACTACAAGCGTTTTGGGGCCTCTGTTGCGCAGCAGCATGCGCAACAACAGGCGCAGCGGACCGGCAGCACGCTCTTTGCGCTCTTCCTCCCGCAAATCCACGCTCCTAAACGGGCGCCATGTATCGGAATCCTCACGGCGCACCCAAGTATCTGCCCCAATGGCTCCCCGGGCACGCAGGTTGAGCAGCTCGCGCCCACTGACGGGGCCAAGCTCCTTACCATCCACATCAT
>SUVM01000144.1 GCA_015062015.1 Akkermansiaceae bacterium
TGCAAAATAATTGGTGGTAGTCTGCGCGAGAGGTTTCTTCTGCAGCCGGGGTGGGCGGCTTTAGCAGTGCATAGGCGTTTGGGGTGGGGGGAGCCGTTAATTCTTGCAAGATGATGCCGGGTTCTTTATCGTATTCTGCCAGCACAAATCCCTCCCCCCGGCTGCCGTGGGTTATGCCGCCGTCTGTTTGCATGCAGAACTTTGCCTGTTGACCCGGTAATGCATATAAGGCAAATGCACAATGGCGGCGGCACAGTGCATCGATGCTTTGCGGGGGGAAACTCTGCATGGCCAAGAGTCTACCACGCTTGCTGCCTGCTGGCAAGTCTTTTTGCCCTGCGTGTCGGCAATCAGGCTTGCCATTCGATGATAATTTCGGCCCGCAGCTCGGAACCGGAGCAAATGGTGTGATAGGTTTGATGGCCGTTGCGCTTGTGCTCGATGCGGATGGGGTGGCCGGCAAAGGTTTCTCGTTTGAAGTTGACGCGGAACCTTGCGGGGGCTGCACCCGGGCGCATGGAATCTGGCAGGGTATCGAGCACCCAAGTGAGGTAGGCGCTGTTGTTGATGTGGCCGTTGAAGTCTATATCCCGGC
Organism: Akkermansiaceae bacterium; assembly: GCA_015062015.1. GTDB lineage: Bacteria > Verrucomicrobiota > Verrucomicrobiia > Verrucomicrobiales > Akkermansiaceae > Akkermansia. The sequence goes on from SUVM01000144.1 coordinate 596, forward strand.
GGGGGGCAGTAAACTCTGTTGTGGCGGTGGCACTGTACTCGGGGCTCGGTTTTAATTCATCTTCTATCAGTGCCGGGCACGCATCCGGTATATTAACCCGGTCTAAAATCCGTTTGAAGGGTATGGGGCGGCGGCTGTTGATATCTATCAGCACCCACAGCAAATCCGCCTGTGCCAAGATGTTGCCCTCTGCATCCCGCGCCTCTACAAAACGCCGTGCCTGGAGGGCAGAGGCTTTGCCTGTATTGGAGCGTATGCAGATTTCTTCTTTCCATCGCGGGCTGCGAATAATGCGAAAATCCCCCTGTACCTCCACCCATATCAGCCCGTTGCTCATGCTCCAATCGTACCCCAAATTGTTGCGCGATGCGTGCGTCTCTGCCGCTTCCTGACAGTATTGCATGAACATGTCCGGTTTGAGCCGGTGATCCGCCCCGCATTCATAACTGGTAACTGTGTGCGTGATGTTGAGGTCTTGCATGGTAGAGCCTACTCTACCATGTAAGGGGTGGCTTTGTCAAGCGAAAAATGCAATCCCCTGCCGCTCGGTAGGAGGGGCAGGGGACGCCGGGATAAAGGAAAAGCGTGCGGCGTATCAGAAAGCCATGATGATGGAGCCGGCAAGCACGAACACAGCGATGATGACCCAGAGAACAACAACGCTCTTGCTGTCTTCGGAGTTACCGCTGAGGTGGGAGTATTTGTTGCGGCTGCGGCTCTTCTTCATAAAGCCGTCGTAATTCTTTTGCAGCAACGTGGCTTCTACCTGACGAAGCACATCCAACAGCACACCTACAAGAATGAGCAGGGAAGTGCCGCCGAAGAACTGTGTGACAACCATGTTGAGCCCGCCCCATACATACAGCAGCGAGGGCAGGAAGTAGATGAGCGTCAGGAACATGGAGCCCGCAAAGGTGAGGCGGGACATGGTTTGGTCCAAATACTTGGCTGTGGGTTGCCCCGGGCGTACGCCGGGAATGTAGCTGCCGCTACGCTGCATGTCTTCGGAAATCTGCTGGGGCTGGAACATGGTAGCTACCCAGAAGTAGGAGAAGAAGAAGATCATGGCGGCAGAAATGAAGTAGTAGCCGGGTTCTGCCGGAGACATCAGCGTGTTGACGAATGTTGTCATGGCAGAGTTGTCGCCCCAAATCTGGCGCACCAACAGAGCCGGAAGTGCTAAAATTGCCGTGGCAAAGATAACCGGCATCACGCCCGAGTAGTTTAACTTGAGCGGCAGGTATTGTGTGCCGCCGTTCATCACTTTGCGGCCAACCATGCGCTTGGCTTGCTGCACGGGGATTTTGCGTTGGGCTTGGGTGATGGTAACGACCAAGGCGACTACCAGCACCATGAAGAGAATCAGAGCCACAATGGCGAGAGCCCCCAACGGGTTAATCTTATCGCCGGTGCCTACACAGGTGTTCCATGCGATAGCGAAAGCCCCGGGCAGTGCACTGATGATGTTGACGGAAATGATGAGCGAAACACCGTTGCCTACACCGCGCTCGGTGATTTGGTCACCAATCCACATCAGGAACATGGTGCCCGTTACAATGATGAATACGGTGGTGATGTTGAAGATGAAACCGGGATCCCACACCAGCGGTGTGTCGTGCGGGATATTCAGCCCGATGCTTTGCGGGTTTTGCAGAGATTGCGTTAAAAGGATGCCTTGAATAACGGCGATGATGATGGCCAGCAATCGGGTGATTTTGGTCATCTTTTGGCGGCCGCCTTCCTCGCGAAGCATTTTCTTGAAGGACGGAATGACGGCTCCCATCAGCTGCGTCATAATCGAGGCAGAGATGTAGGGCATGATACCCAGTGCAAAAATACCGCACTGCTGAAGACCACCACCCGAAAAGATGGTCAGTATGGCACCCAATGCTGCAAACTGGGAGTCGTTGTTTTCGGCCTGGTTCTTCATGAACTCGTCCAGAACGGTGACATCCACGCCGGGAAGGGGCAGGTGTACACCCAAACGCACGATGACGATCATCGCGAGTGTAAACAGGATGCGGCTGCGTAAATCCGGCACCTTCATGGTGTTGGCGAATGCGGTTATCATATGCCTTTTTTCCTTTGTAAAATTGTTGTGCAGCGTTGGTTGTTTCTTCCGTATCCTCGGTTATCCGGCCGGGCTTGCTTGCAGGGGTATCTGCCGGGATGCGGATGGAGCGCGTTCTGCCGCATGCAGGCGGCTTTCGCTTTTTTTACACGTTTGCCGGGTGGCGCTGCGCCACCCGGCTCGTGAAGTTGTTTTCCGATAATTATCAGCGCGTTGCGCGCAGATTGTGCTTATCAGGCCTCGGCACTCAGTACCGTGAGGGTACCGCCGGCGGCTTCAATCTTAGCTGCCACAGAGGCGCTGGCGAAGTCTACCGTTACGTTGAGTGCTTTGGAGAGGTTGCCGTTGCCGAGCAGCTTCACTGCGTCGCAATTGCCTTTTACAAGGCCCTTCTCGCGCAGCTCGTTCTCTGTGACGGTCTCACCGGCTGCGAAGAATGCCTCCAGCTGGCAGAGATTCACGATGGCGACGGTGGACTGGAAGCGGGCGTTGTTAAAGCCCTTCTTCGGGAGTCGACGGTGAAGGGGCATCTGGCCGCCTTCGAATCCGGGGCGAATAGAACCGCCGGAGCGTGCCTTCTGGCCCTTGTTGCCCTTGCCGCAGGTCTTGCCCAGGCCGGAGCTCTCACCGCAACCGAGGCGCTTCTTGCGATGCTTGGAGCCCGGGTTGGGTTGAAGTGTTTGAAGTGTCAACATGATGATAAAATCAAGGGTTGAATGTTAATTCTCAAATGGCGGATTCCTTCTTCTTCTTGCCGCGGGCGGAGAGGATTTGGTCTGCGGTGCGCATGCCGAGCATGGCCTGCATCGTAGCCTTCACCACGTTAGCAGCGTTGGAGGAACCCAAGGACTTGGCGATAACGTTGTTTACACCGGCGGCCTCAAGAATGGCGCGTACCTTTGCACCGGCTACAAGACCGGTACCGGGTGTTGCCGGCTTCAAGACAATCTTGGCCCCGCCGAACTCGGTGTAAACCTCGTGCGGAATCGTGTCGTTGACGACAACAACCTTCTTCATCGCACGCTTGGCAGCGTCGGTGCCTTTGCGGATGGCGTCGGATACCTCGTTGGCTTTGCCGAAACCGTAGCCTACCTTGCCCTTCTGGTCGCCCACTACTACAAGGGCGCTGAAGGAGAAGCGGCGGCCACCTTTAACCACCTTGGCGCAACGGTTCACATATACAACCTTCTCCATGAGCTGCGGACCCTCCTCTACGGGAGCCTCGTTACGACGACCACCTTCACGGCGGGGACCACGGCCGCCACGGCCATTGTTCTCACGGCGCTGGCCACGGCCACGCATCGGCTGCTGGTTGGGAGTCTCCTGAGTTGTTTCCTCAGCGGGAGCTTTTGTTTCTTCAGTGTTCATTACTGTTGCAACCTTTCTTTTTAGAATTTGAGACCGGCCTCACGTGCGGCGTCGGCCAGAGACTTCACCTTCCCGTGGTAGA
>SUVM01000145.1 GCA_015062015.1 Akkermansiaceae bacterium
TGACGGACCGCCCTGCCCTGACCCGCGAGCTGGAGCTGACCGACGGCAAAAAGGCCATGCTCCACCAAACGGTGGGCTACGCAGAGTAAGCTGGGAGGTAAAAAACAAACATAAGAAGCAAAAAAACGCGCACGCGGCCATGGGATGGGGGTACCACCATGGCCGCGTGTGTGTTGCCGGGTGCCCGCACTTATTCTGCCCCGGAAATATTGAGGCGGAAAGAAAACGGGAATGTGCGCGTTGGGGCGGACTTACGGGAATCTACCGAGACTTTAAGCTGCGAGATAGGGCCATCGAACGCAAGGGTATAGGTTACGGATTTACGGTACACGATGTCGCGCGTAGTAGAGAGGGGGGTAGAGTGCGAAGAAACGGATTGCACCAGGAAGGATTGCCCCTTGTCACCCGTAATCACCACATCGTCCTCGCGCAGAGATTCCGGCACATTCTCTAAACAGATTTGAACAACCTGCACCTTACCCTCCACACGCATGCGCCCGCTGATATTGTCCATCATTTCTCGGTGCTCATTGGCAGAGGGCGGCACCACTTTACCCTCTAAACCAGCCACGCTAAAAGTAGTACCATCCGTACAAGGCACCAAAACGGAAATTAAACGAGAGGCGATATCGCCGGCATCCAGCTCTAACACACCCGATACCGTAACCGAGGGTGTTGCCGGCACTGCAAACGAGATATCCGCTTCCACAGAATCCGCATCCGTATCCACCTTCGGCATGTCGGTATCCAACGATTTTCCCTTGGCATCTTTTACGCGCAGGTTTTTGAGGCGGGCATTTGCCACGGTATGTGTATCGGAAAACAGGCGGGCATCCAACTGCAAGGTGCAAGTATCCTCCTCTCGCCAATAGAAGCTTGCGGGGGTGATGGTAACGGGGTGCTCTGCACGGCAGAGCTGTGCGGGGGCTTTCTCTATGGGGGCGGCGTCCGTGGTCTGCACCTCGGGCAGATAGGGCAAAAGCTCTGCCCCGCTCATGCTAAGGCGGTAGCGGAAAGGTACTTCCGTTTCCTCACCGGCGGTGCAATATTGTATGGTAAGCACCGTGCCCTGCGGAATGGGTGTCCACAAAGAATACGCCGTATTCTCATCTATATCCTCTATCTCTACCCAATCTCCCGCTGCATCGGTATAGCCAATGCTCTGCAAACGGCTTACGCCCTGCCCGGCAGAGAATGAATAGGATTGCGCGCCATCATCATCGGTACGGATTTCCCACGAAAAAGAGCCGTGTTTTAAGGGGAGTGTGCCGCTTTGTGTACCGGGGAATACAACGGTTTCTTGGCAAGGGGAGGCATGTGGGGATACCACGGCAACCCCCTGCACATCCACCCAATCTCCTTGGGCATACAGATTCTTCCGGGCAGATACGGTAATTTGGTAGCCGCGCTCATACGCTGCGGAGGCCTGCAAATTGCGCCCGGCGGCATCTACCATACTGCAATTCTTTATCTCCTTAAGCGTGTAATGCTTATCAATAAAGCCCATTATCCATATCACGGCAGAACCATGGCGGTACATACGCATGGCTTTATCCTCAAATTGCACACTATCCACAGGAAAAGACACAACAAATGATTTACGGTAGAACAAGTCGTCCGGGGTAGGCTGCTGTGCCAAGCCCATGCCGCATAACAAGCAGCCTACCAGCATAGAGAAAGTCGCATTCATAGCATCAGCATTATACAAAATACCACATACCCTAACAAGCAAAAAACTTGTTACCGGACACAAGAAATAAAAACACCCTGCTTGGCCGCAAACAAAAAAATATCATCAACACTATGTAGCAAAATAGCCACATTGAACGTGTACATAAAATCACAGCACAAAACTTGCTCGCCCCGCCAAAGAGTGCTAAATATGGAGCCACATAACAACGCGACCAACATATGAAACACATAGACTCCGTTTTCCGCTATTTCTGTATGGCATGCGCAGCTATTGCAGGATGCCTGCTGCTGGGGATATTGGTGCAGCTTCTCCAAAACTCCATGGATGCCTGGAAAGAATTCGGCCCGGACTTTATTTGGAACGAAGATTGGGATCCGTATGAAAATAAATACGGGGCGTTACCGCATATCGCAGGAACACTGTTAACAACAGGGCTCGCACTGGTGTTCTCCGTACCGTTGGCGTTTGCAACGGCTTTATTCCTGACGGAATGCCCCAAATGGATAGAGCGCCTCTTAAGCCCTTGTATAGACTTATTAGCCGCCATACCGTCCGTCATATACGGCATGTGGGGCTTATTTGTACTCATTCCGATTATGCAAGATGATGTACAGCCCTTTTTGGCAGAAAAACTGGGGCTCATCCATCTACCCGGGGGAGAATGGCTGCTGGGGGAAGAGGGCATAGGATGCGGATTCGGATTTTTAACGGCCGGCATTATTTTAGCGCTCATGATTTTACCCTACATGTGTGCCGTGATGAGAGATGTGTTGCGTATGACCCCGGAGATGCTTAAAGAGTCCGCCTACGGTGTGGGCTGTACCCGCTGGGAGGTTGTGCGCGACATTGTGCTGCGGCACGGTGCGCCGGGGATATTAGGTGGTATCTGCATCGGTATGGGGCGAGCCTTAGGTGAAACCATGGCAGTATTGTTCGTAATCGGCAACTTACCGCAAATGCCGGAAGGCTTATACTCGTTCGGCACCACTATATCCGCTACGTTAGCCAACAACTTCGGCGAGGCAGTAGATTTGGAGCGCAGTGCCCTCTTTGCCTTAGGTCTCATTCTGTTACTGCTGTGCTTCATCATTCAATTCTTTGCCAATCAGTTATTGAGAAGCAATAAACTCAAGCATGGTTCTAACCGCTAAACTTAACCGCATACACCCATGAACAACCCCAACATACTAAAACGCAAAAAAACATTACTGCGCAAGCTCAGCAACATTGCAGTCAATTGCTTTTGCCTGTTATCCATTTCCCTTGCACTTTGGGCTATGTACCGTATTTTATACACGGTATGGCAGCATGGCTCGGATGCGCTGACGTGGGAGTTTCTGACAGAACCCTCTAAACCGTATGGAGAACCGCACGCCGGTATAGCCAATGCGCTATTGGGAACACTCTATATGACATTTGGTGCAGCCTGCATGGCAATTCTACCCGCCGTTGCTGCCGGTGTGTGGTTGGCAGAGTTCGGCAAAACCGGTAAATTAGCAACCGCATTACGTTTTTGCGGCAATGTACTCATGGGTGTACCCAGCATTATCATCGGTTTGTTTGTCTATGTGCTCATTGTGATTCCGGCCGGGCATTTCTCGGGGTGGGCGGGCTCGGTAGCACTGGCCATCATTATGTTTCCGGTCATCATGCGAACCACGGAAGACTCCCTTAACATGGTGCCCAATACACTGCGAGAATCGGCTCTGGCGCTGGGGATGACTCGGCTGAGAGCCACATTATGCATTGTAGCACGCAGTGCTAAAAACGGTTTGATAACAGGTATATTACTTTCGTTAGCACGAGTAAGCGGAGAAACAGCCCCGCTCTTATTCACGGCATTGTTTGCCGATACATACCCGAAGCACTTTTTTGAGCAACCCACGGCCAGTGTACCGGTTCTCATCAACGAATACACCAACAACTCCCCCTTTGAAAGCATGCACCATATGGGCTGGGGTGCTGCCTTAGTAATCGCAATGGGTATCCTTCTCATCAACATTTTAACTCGTATCATCTTCCATGAAAACAAACATTAAAATATCCGCCCGCAACCTTAACTTCTACTACGGTAAACACCAAGCATTGTTTAACAACAACTTGGATATACCGGAAAACAAAATAACGGCTATCATCGGGCCGAGCGGTTGCGGAAAATCCACCCACCTGCGTATATACAACGGTATTTTCAACCTATACGGTAACCAACGTGCAGAAGGCGAAGTACTGTTGGACGGTGTGAATATTTTATCCTCCGGGACCGACATGTTGGAGCTACGGCAGCGAGTGGGTATGATATTCCAAAAACCGACGCCGTTCCCGATGAGTATATATGACAATGTGGCCTACCCCCTCAGACTGCATTACAAGAT
>SUVM01000008.1 GCA_015062015.1 Akkermansiaceae bacterium
ACCTGAGTTTTTCCTGCGCGGTCACGGAGATCGATGAAGATCACACCACCATGGTCGCGAACGGTATCCACCCAGCCGCAAAGCGTCACTTGCTTGCCGGCATCAGAGAGGCGGAGCTCATCGCACGAGTGTGTACGGTAACTGTTCATAATTTTATGCTTGCTATAATGGGTTGAGGTTCATGTTGCGAATCTGCAACATGAAGCGCGAAGATTCTACTGCGCAACCACTGAAAGTCAAGCAAAATTTGCATCTAATTATGTCTGCGGAGACAAGAGCGATGCAATATTATGGGCGGGAATCCGCCCCCGGGTGCGGACCGGCATAAGGCTGTGCTGTGGGAGAACACAAATCCAGAGCGGGGTTGTAATGTGGCGTTTTGATACCGAAAAGCCCCAAAAGGGTGTGGAAAATATGCTCGTGAGCTACAACGGTGCTTGTTTTTTGCTGCATCTGCTGCAACGCCTGTGCAAAATGCGGATGCAATGCGGCAAACTCCGGCGAGTATAACACAAACATCCCCACATAGCAGCCATCCGTCTCGTGATAGCTCACCTCGCTTTCCCCAAGGCCGCCCCTGCCCCAAATACCGTTCTGCCCCAAGTATTCGCCATGGTCGCTCACATACAAATACACAAAGGGGCGCCCCTGCAGGGACTCTGCCACACGGCGGAAAAACTCGTCCGTATAATGCACCGTGTTATCGTACGCATTATTAATAGGCAAGGCATTGGCAGCCGGGTTTTGGAAATTGGAAGAAGCCGGGGTAAACGGTGGGTTATCGTGGTCGTAATACTTAAACGGGGTATGGCTCCCCTCGTTATTAATAAAAAACACCAGATTAGCCGTAGGATTCTCTTGGAGCACCTTTTGAATTTGCGGGACAGAGCCCCATGGTCCGGAGCCGGAATTGAAGCGTTGTTGAGAGCAACGGGTAAGGAGGCGGATAACGCGGTCGTACTTTAATTTGCTGTTATACGGAATCCCCATGAAGGAATAAAGCCGGAACCCATTGGCATGAAAAAGCTCCAACACAGAGCCGGTGTGAGCCACCATATCCGGGGCTGTTTCGTAAATATCCCGCCGGGCATCGGTAAGAATAGCAATTTGCGCCTGGCAGGTATCGCAAGCGGCGGAAACACATTGCGGGAAGTTGATGATATGGCGGCAAGAGCGCAGCCAAGGTGTGGTATCTTTTGCATACCCGTTAATGCTCATACGGTCTGCACGCAAACTTTCGCCTACATGCACCACCAGCACCACCCCTTCGTCCCCATTAAGGGTGCTTATGGAAGAAGGTTGCTCAGCGGGAGAGGGCAAAGACTCCACCAAACGCACCGTGGCAATATTATGGTGAAACGCCTCATCGAAGTTCAGATAAATGGCTACCAACTCTCCAACAGGCCAATAAAGCTCGTGCTCAAAATCTTCCCCCGGCAATGGGAAACAGAACAACAAGGACCCACCGCACAACAACATGCCGGCATTGCACAAAGCCACACGCTCTGCCGCTTGCAACATGCGCTTTATCAGGCGGCAAAGGCACCATACCATTGCAATGGCCACGCCCAACAACACAACGTTAAGTACGGAGATGTATGCCAAGGCCTCCTCCCAAGACGACTCGAGCGTTTCTGCCAACACCAGAGAATTGATACGCGTGCCGTATTGCACAAAGGCCGCACTTTGGATGAGCTCCCACAACAAAAACGGTGCCCAAAATACAAAACACCATTGCCGCAATAAGCCCCAAGATAAGCACATTGCACCGGCAGCCATCATGAGCGTTATGTGCACGCACAACGGGGCACTGTACGCCGTGGGTGTAAACGCATAGGCACATACCAAGCTAAACAACGTGAGCCACAGCAACATGCGCCCCGGCGGCAACACCGCTACCCCGCGTCGGCGTGCCCTAATCATACCCGCCACTGCCCCCGACAACAGCACCGGCCCGCCCCAACAAAGCGGATGAAACGCTGCGCGGCTCAAACCGGCAAAAGTACCGAGGCTGCTCAGCACCAATGCCACCGCAAACAGCACTACAAAATAAATGATAGCCGAAACAGAGCAATGTGTACGGGAGCAAGGCATAAAGAAAAGCGGGTTATCTCAACATGTTCAGGGCGCGTTCCGTGCAGGCAAGGGCGCGGTCCACCTCTGCCTCGGTATTATACAGCGCGAACGAATAGCGCGTTGTACCGCTGATACCGAGGTACTGCATCAACGGCTGGCAGCAATGGTGCCCCGTACGCACAGCTATGCCCATTTGGTCCAAAAGGGTGCCAAGGTCGTAATGGTGCACCCCGGGCACTACAACGGAGAGCAGAGCCCCGCGATTTTGCGCCGGGCCGAGTATGTTGATACCGCCGATAGCCTGCAAGCCGCTGTACATGCGCTGTGTGAGTTTTTGCTCGTGTGCGTCTATAGCGGCAAGCCCCTGCTCTGTAACATAACGCAAGGCTGCGGCCAACACAATATTACCGCCGATATTGGGTGTACCCGCCTCGTACTTAAAGGGCAGGTCGTTATATGTTGTGCCGGAGAAAGAAACCTCTTTAATCATCTCCCCGCCGCCCAACCAGGGGGGCAGCTCTGCCAACAAAGATTCCCTGCCCCACAACACGCCCGTACCCGTGGGCGCATATACTTTGTGACCGGAGAACACATAAAAATCGCACCCAAGTGCCTGCACATTCACTGCCATGTGGGCGGTACTTTGCGCCCCATCCACCAACACCAAGGTAGAAGCACTGTTATGCTTGGCGGCTTTGATGATTTGCGCTACCGGATTTACCACCCCCAAGGCGTTAGAGATATAAGGCACGGCCACCAAACGCGTACGCGGGGAAAGCAGGCGCAGGTATGCCTCCATATCAAACGTAAGCTCCGGCGTAAGCGGAATGGGCTTGAGCACAGCGCCCACACGTTGGCAAAGCATTTGCCACGGCACGATATTGGAATGGTGGGCATCGGTTGTCACCAAAATCTCATCACCGGCAGAAAAGCGGGACGACAGAGCCAGCACTTGAGCCACCAAATTAATACCGGCTGTGGTGCCGGAGGTAAACACAATTTCGCGCTCGGACGCAGCGTGCAAAAACGCTGCCACGGTTGCGCGGGCTTGCTCGTGTTGCTCTGTGGACAAACGGCTCAAATAGTGGGCACCCCGGTGAATATTGGAGTTTACTTTTTCATAATAATCTGCCAAGGCCTGCAAGACCACCTGCGGCTTTTGCGTGGTGGCGGCATTGTCCAGATACACCAGAGGGTTGCGCCCTACTTGTGCAGAGAGGATAGGAAAATCTGTGCGGGGAGCCATCATCAGTCGTTCTGGTTTTTAAGATGTTCTGCCATGCGGTAAGCCGCTTGCGGCACATATTCCTGCCACGTCAGGTCGTCTGCCTTAATCATCCGGATGATGTCTCTCGGTGTACGGAACAAAAGCTTTTGATTAAAATAAGGCACGGCAATCACATCCCCTGTGTCTAAGAGGTGCTTATAGAGGTAATGGTATTTCTCCGGCGCATTATAAGTGCCGGCCGTTACAAACTCACCGGTTTTACGGTTAATCCACGGGGTGACATAGAAGCGGGTTTTATTGACAAAGCAAAGCCCCATGCTGCCCAAAATACCGCCGGGGGTGGACTCTGCCCACTTATCCTTAAAGAGCTCGTTGAGCAAGCCGATGGAAAGTGCAATGGCCACGGGCTCTTTGGTGTAGCGGTTAAGCAGGGTGGAAAGCTGGTGGAAGTGCGTGATGTTCGTCACCATCACGGTTTTGCCCAAAGCGGCGAGCGCATCCGCACGGTCGATAAAGTCCAACAAATCCACATCATTACCGCGCAGGAGGTTGGAGAGAGAAATCTCGCAAATATCCACCACTTTTTCGTGCTGCTCCGGCGGCAAGCTTTCCATAAACTTAGTGCGCACGCTATCCATCATTTCCAAATGGATATTACAAATAGGCAGGAAACTGCCGCGCATCAGCAAAATGGGGCGTTTATACAAGAAATCCGCCGGCTGAGCCACGCGACCATCCGGGCAGAACAAGGTGGCTTCCGACAAGCCGCTGCGCACCAGCTCCAAAGCCAGCAAGCGGTTATCGAACATGCTGAAACCATTGCCCGAGAAGCGCATAAAATCTACCTCGAACATACCGCGATCCAAGTTATCGGCCACGCTCTGCACAAACTCATCCATATGGTCGCGCTTATAATAAAGAGCATACAAAGTGTTAACACCCAAGATACCCAGCACGCGCATCTGAATATCGTGGTCGGGCACCAACAAGCGCACATGCATCACAAAATCGCTGGGCGGTACCTCGGGCTTAAGCTGAAAGCGCACACCAATCCATGCGGACCAAGGGCCGTTATCCCGATACCCTTTACATTTTACGGTATTACAAAAAGCAAAGAAGCAAGTATCCGCCCCGCGCTTATTGCCCAAGCGGTTCATGAGCTGGGTGTACTCATAATCCATCATCTGCTCCAAACGCTCTTGGGATACATAGCGACGCACCGGACCGTAGAGCGTATCGCTCACGGTCATATCGTAAGCAGAAATGGTTTTGGCAACGGTACCGGCAGCGCCGGAGGAACGGAAAAACCAGTTGGCGGTTTCCTGCCCGGCACCAATTTCTGCAAAGGAGCCGTAAATGCGTTTATCCATATTGATGCGGAACGCTTTTTCCTGCGTGGCGGCAAAGGTAAGAGTATCTGCGGACATAACTAAGAAGCGTGTTAATACATTAAATTTCCAGCGGGATGATGGGCAGGTTTTCCATGGGAGAAGGCGATGGGATGAGCATGGTGGCGTGGTCCTCTTCCTCATTGCCGTCATTGGTCATAGCGGCTGTAGGAAGCACGTTTTCTTCTGCCACCTCATCGCGATACTGCGCCACATCTTCCTCATTTTTATAACGGGGGGACAACTCGGTAATACAGCTATAGGGGTCCTCCCCCTGAAGAGCTGAGCCTTTAGGCAAAATAGGCAAAATAGGCAGCACGCGGGTGGACGATGTTTGGCTGCCGCGACCGAATTCGATAAAATCACCCAACGAAGCCGTTGCTATACCATGCATACCGCAATAGGCCAAAGAGGTATCACCCTTGGGGAAATACTCTCTGTAAGTAAGCATATCGTACCCGCTGGAGCAACCGTGCATGGTGGATTTATAGCAATGCTCCGTGGCACGCAACCCGGAGGCACGGCATATTTCCACAGCCTCGGTATCGGATGGCGGCACAATATCTGCACCGCCCAAACGCCCGTTTGCCGCCTTGAATACAGCCCCCATCACGGGGGAGCACACATCGGAAGCAAAGGCCGAGGGGTAGATGGCGGAGTGATTATTGAGGTATCCTATCCACATGCCGCAAGTAAAGGCAGAATCGTACGCAAAGAGCGTGGTATCTGCAAAGTCGTAATTAGTGCCGCTCTTAACAGCCCCCTTAAAGGGTTTAGGCATAAAAGAAAGCACGCGAGATGTAGCCGCAGAATTGGCAGCTTCTTTCAAAATGGAATGGATGCGATAGGCCGAACATGGGGTTACGGAAGAGATGAGGCGGTCTTTTTTGCTGTTAGGACGCTCCCAAAGGATGGTGCCATTGCTATCCGTAATCTTGGTAATAATAAAAGGCTCTGCGGGGCGGCTGCCACCATTGGGGAACACGGTATAGGCTAACACCATTTGTTTAAGAGACATAGGCTCTGTACCCAAATACACGCGCGGATAATACATGGGGCAAGCCTCTGTACTGCCGGGGTTACGCAAAGGCGGCGTTATACCCACAGAGCTTAACGTGTTGATAAACGGCTTACTGCCAACTTTCGGAGACGCGCTGAGGGCTACGCCGAGTCGGGTAGCGGCAGCGATGCGAGAATCTGCCAAAGCCTGCCGCACGGTAACGGAATCCTTATAGCGACCTTTCGTTACCTCTAAACCCCATTCGCCCAAAATACCTTCTGCCCCGCCAATACCGGCCAAGCGGTTATCAAGCGCGTCGTCCACCAAACGAGAGCACGGGGTATACCCTTGGTCAAAAGCACATAAATAAAGAAAAGGCAACAAAGAGGTGCCTACCGGGCGACGCCCGGATTCTATAAAATCATAATTCGCGCGCTCAAAACTGCGCCCCGCTACATAGACTAAAGTAGCTCCGGTCTTGTTATCGACGGCGTAAACAGCCCCGTCAAGGTAATCGTGCGCGGGGCGCTCCGGCGTTTGCGGGTCTGCAAACTTGGCATGCTTATAGTCGGGGCGGGCTTCTATGGAGGTGAGTTGTTTTTCCAATGCCGCAACGGCGGCATCCTGCATTTCTTTATCGATAGTGGTATAGATTTTAATACCGGCACTCTTCAAAATTTCGTCCCCTCGCTTGGGATCCACAAAAATGCTGAGGGCCTGCTGCTGCACCAGAGAATGCAGGTGCGAAGTTTGGCGGCGGATGGGGCGCGGAGATATAACCAGTTCTGTACGTTTCAGGTTCTCCGCTTCTTCCAATGTAAGATACCCCAAGCGCTGCATGCGGTCCATCACGTCATTTCTCCACTTCTTGTTGAGCGGGAGATTGTGGATGGGGTTGTAGTTCTCCGGGTTTTTAATGAGGGCGGCAATACTGGCGGCTTCGCACACGGTCAAATCTGCCGGTTCTTTGCCGAAATACCCAAGCGCTGCCGAGCGAATACCATAAAAACCATTACCAAAGTAAATGCGGTTGAGGTAAAACTCCATGATTTGGCGTTTGGAGTACTTCTCTTCTATGCGCATCGCCAAAAAGATTTCCACCATTTTGCGCTCGTAACGGCTGCCACCAAGAGCTTGGGTACGGCGTTCCAAATCATAGGCGTTGCGGGCAAGCTGCTGTGTAATGGTAGAAGCACCTTGGTTGGCAGCCCCGCCGGCAGCCAAGGCTTCTTTGGCGGCACGCAAAATGCCGATGGGGTCGTACCCGCTGTGGGTCCAGAAGGTTTTATCCTCTTGAGCCACCAAGGCATCTATCATGCAAGGGGCAATTTTGTCGTAGGTAACATAACTGCGATTTTCATCGTAGATACGGCCGATTTCTTTACCGTTGCGGTCAAAAATAATGCAAGGATGATCCAGGTTGTTGATATCCTCCAAATTGTACGTTTCTGCAAGCTTTTCGTATTTAGCGGTAAAGATATTAAAAACGGCAATAGCCCCAATGACGGCCAGCACCAACAAAATAGCAGAAACGATGGAGGAACGAATCAGAAAAGTCTTCCACCGGCTCCCCTTGCGCACAGGGTTAGCCTTACGCTCGTCGCTGAGCTTGCGGCGGCGGGATTCCGCCGCTTTTCGGCGATTCTGATACTCATCCAAGTCGTCCATACTCTACACTTATAAGATAGCACAAATCGGAGCCGATTTCAAGGTACAAATGCGCAACTGCCCCACTAACAGAAACATTAATGAGCAGAGCGCGCTGTTGCCGGGCGGCATTTGAGCAAAAAGCCCACCAAAAACAAAAGAGATACCCCCACGGCAATGGCAGATGCCACCGGCAAGTCCAAACAAATGCGGCACATCGGCACATACAGCGGGAAACATATGCACACAGACGTCATCAACACGGCCGGCAAAGATATAACCCAATGGAAACGGCCGCGACGGCGCAACAAGACAGCCATGGCCCACAGGGTAAAGCAGGCCAAAGCCTGGTTTACCCAGCCGAAGTACTGCCAAATCACATCATACTCCAAACGGGAGATGATGATAACCAGCACAAACAAAGGCACCGCGAGCAACAATCTGTTAAAAATGGGTTTCTGGGAGAGCCTGCAGCTATCTGCCAACAACAGACGGCAACAACGCATAGCGGTATCGCCACTGGTAATGGGCAATACAACCACCCCAAGAATTGCCAGCACGGCACCAACCGGCCCCAACAATAGTTCGCAGATGCGTGTTACGGCATCGGGCACGGAGGTACCGGCCCCCAACCCTATCACGTCTCGGAGCGTTAACCCCGCAACCGCCCATACCAAGGCCACAATGCCCTCCATAATCATGGCTCCGTAAAACACGGGGCGCATGTGCCGAGCCTCGGGCATGCAGCGCACCATCATCGGGCTTTGGGTAGCATGAAACCCGGATATAGCACCGCATGCCACGGTTACAAACAATAAGGGCCATATGGAATACCCCTTGGGATGCAAATTGGCAAAAAAATCCGTATCGGGCACCACCTCATACCCGCAAAAGGGCAGCGTAACCATTAAACCTACGGCCATTACCAGGAAAAGCGCCCCAAAAAAGGGATAGATTTTACCAATAATAACATCTATAGGAAGTATGGTTGCCAAAAAGTAATAGCCCAGTATCACGGCGCACCATACCTCTGTCGGCCAAGAGATTAAACTGTGCAACATATCTGCCGGTCCGGCAGTAAAAACAACACCCACCAGCAACATCAGCACCAAGCAAACACCCTGCATCAACACGCGGGCTACTTTGCCCAGATACTTGCCGATGAGCTCCGGCAGGTTTGCACCACGATTCTCGGCAGAGGCTAGGGCTGCAAAAAAATCATGCACTGCCCCGGCCAAAATACAGCCAAAAACAATCCACAAGAGGCAGGCAGGGCCAAACAAACACCCCGCCAAGGCGCCGAATACGGGGCCCAACCCGGCAATATTGAGCAACTGAATCAAAAAGACGCGCCAAGTGGACATCGGCACAAAATCCACCCCATCCTGCTGCTGCTCGCAGGGCATTTTCATATTGGGGGCCACCCCGTATATACGCTCTGCAAGCTTACCATAAACAAAATACCCGAGCACTAATAATACCACGCTCAATACGAAATACATTAATCCTAGCATAGCGGTACAAATGGAACGGGAGGCAGTTTACACTGCCTCCTGCTAAATTTCAAGCCAAAATCATGCGTCTGACACAATGGCGGGCGCAAGCTTATTTACCGGGTTCCTTAGTGCTGCCCATGGGGGTCCAACCTTCGTCATCCGGGGTACCGGTGGGAGTAGCGGCACCGGTGGATTTGCCGGATTTTTTTTGTTCTTCCTCACGCTGAGCGAGGGTTTTATAGGGAGTATCCTTAGAGGGGTCTTCCTCTTTAGGTGTCACCCACAAAGCAATAGCCCCTTCTGCATATGCTCCGTAAATAGACGAGGGGTCGATATTGCGCATTTCGGTATACACCGCACGCAGGCGATTAGCAGATGCGCCGTTGCGGCGCAAATGGCCGGCATACGCCGCCATAATTTCCTGACGCTGGCGGCGGGAGTAATAACCGGACACTATAAGGGTACGAATATAATTGTTGGCTTCCTCGTGGGTCATAGGCTGCAAAGCCTCCACCACCTGCACGGGGTCAAATCCCTGTACAGCGACATCGCCGGGAAGAATCGCAGGCACATCGGCAGCCTGAGCCAACAAACCGAGGCGTTTACCATCGGACGCTTTTACAGCACCATGCAACAGTTTCTCCTGTTCGTCATAAGCATCCAACAGCGTTGCGAGGGCTGCGGCGGCTTTTTCCGGGGTTTCCAACTCGGCGGCACTTTGTACCACGCCACGCAAATGCCCCCTGCTATCTAACACGGCCAAACACGGGTAACTCCAAATACCGGCAGGCAGAGAATGCTTACCCATGATTTTTTTCCACTCCTTTTGCTCTTTTTCGTTAGGGAGTTGGTAGACGGGTACCTCCAACACAACGCAATGGCGCAGCAACTGCGTCATTTTACGCTCTTTTTTGAGCTCCTGCACTTTTTGCGCACTCACTTGGTCGTAATTAGCACCGTAACAAATCAACACCACGGGCTTTTTACCGGAACTACGCTGCAAGGCATCGTCGTAACTGCGGGCATTCGCGGCACTCAGCGACATAGAGAGAGCACAAAACGTAAGCAATGTAAGTAAGAATTTCATGTTGCAAAAACTCGGTTATTTTTTAACGGCTCGGGAGGGTTTGCCATACACATAGAACCCGTTGATGGTGGACTCCCACTTATCACCATCGCGCAACAGGCGCACATAATCTGCATCTGTTTTCTCTTTACGCAAATCCACCCGCACCACGTTACCGGCAATCACGGGCACGGCCTCCGTACTTTGCCAATTCTGCCCATCGTCGGACACCTGCAATATAAAGTCGCGGTCGTTCTTAACTTTCTCGGCAAACACACACACCACCCCATTGACGCGGCTGTGAGACTCCAACTCTACCGTCATGCCGGCTTCTCCCTCAAACTTGGCAGGAATCGCCCCGCCGTTTTTCTGCAAAACAGCCCAATGCAGGCAACATTGCGTCATTTGGCCGGGGTCTATGGTTGTAGCCGTGCGAATTAAGCCCTTGGCCGAAACGATTCTGCCCGGAAAGCGCTTAAAGCGCATTTTTTGTTTGGGGAAGTTCTTACGGCATTTACGCATGGCCAAGCGGCCAATTGCCTGGAATGTGAGTTTATCATTGTTAGAGGCCGCAGCATAAATTGCCTCGCTCAGCGTTGCCCAAGTGGCAGCCGCGTGTTTTTTATCGGCACGCGCGCGCCCCATGGCTTTTACAATCAAGTCGCTGAATTGTTTATGGAGTTTTATATTTTCCTCCGTAGGTGCGGCTTCCGCAAGGCGAGACACATAGTCCAAGCCCCAAGTCAACACGGCTCCGGCGTAATCGGGCTTGCCCATCAACACCTTGAGAGAATCCTTCATATAAGCCAGTTTTTCTTTGGGCGTGGTGCACCCCTCTATCTGGGCGTTAAGCAGCGGAGCAATATCCCAACGGTTGGTGCCAAAGCTGTTGCAGCGGTCAAAAAAAGCGGCATACATTTTATTGCGTTTGGCGCGCTCGGGCACCTGCGGCAGCAAATGGGGGTAAACATAAGCCGTCAGGTAGGTGGCGGCGGCATTATGGTATGTTATTGCCATGTTATTTACCACATGGTCGTGAAGCGATTTCCAACGGGCTGTATGCTCCGGGGCTTTCTGTTTGAGGTAGCCGGCATAGGAAACCAACACATTCCAATTAAGCGGTTGAGCCGCCAAAGCCGCATCGTAGCACGAAAAGGCGGATTTCATCATTTTACGCGTAGCCAACAGCTCGGCTGCTGCCAACAATTGGGCAGACACCAGCTGGCGCGACCCGTCCGAATACAAAGCCTGCGTCAACATCAGGAAATCCCAGTCGTGCAAGCCCCAGAAGGTCTTATGCATCGAATGTTGCCAATAAATAGAGTAACTCATCTTCCACTCATTACCCACGCGTACGGTATAGGCGCAGTGCCCCGGCTCACCCATTGTCATGGCCGGTATACCGGCTGCAAGCGCCCCATATGCTCCATAATGAGAACAGGCACCGCACACACCGCCAATCTCGCGGTGTGCCCAGGCGGTAGTATGGTTAGTGTAATCCAAAATAGGTGCCAGATAATCTGCGGAGAATACGGAGTCTCCGGCTACGTTACGCAGACGATATACCAACTGGTTACAGGCAGACAAATACCCCTCCGCAGGCAGACGCACATTGTCTCTCTGCCAAGTGAGAGAGCGCACACTGCCCCAACCGCTCGGCTCTGTACAACCGGTTACAATACGTGTATCCCAGTAATCCAATGTACCGAAAATCACGTTTAGCTTACCTTCCTCAAAACTGGTATGGTAATATTCGAAACGGCTGAGCATATCTTGCTCGGACCAGCCTTCTCGGGCAAACTCCAAGGCCGTTGCGGTTGCAATACGGCGCGTGTGCGGGGAGTTTTTCATTTGCTCCGGGTATTTGGCATAAATCGCCGTCAGGTATTTCAACGCGCGCTCCGGTTTAACAAGCGGCCCGGAGAAAAGAAAACCATTTATCCAATCCAAATCACCGGCCAAGGCAGCCAGCATCTGCCCACCCATCTTATCCTCCAGCACATCGGCAATCCCTTCGTAGCCAACCTTGCGGATTAGGGTAAGCCTTGCCAAATCCAATTGGTTTTGCGGCTCTTGCAGGGTGGCATATCGTTTTTTCTCGGAAGCGAGTCCGGGCAGCAGTTTGCGCAAAAGGGACGCGTAAATCTCGTTGGGCTTTTGCCAAGCCTCTGCTGAAAGGTCTTTGGAAAGATAGCCCACGCCCTCCTTCTGCTTTTTAAGGGCTTTGGTATATTTATCCGCCAAATTATCGGCCTTACGATACAAGGCTTTTTGCATACCGAGGGTACACGCGGCAGGCACTTTTTGTTCTGCCGGAATTTCCGGCACATTAGCCTCTGCAATGGGTTTTAATGATGGCGGGGGCGTTTTTTGCGGGGTAAAGGAGTCAGAATCCCGGGCTACGGTCCAGTCTTCCCCGGTGTCGCCGACTTCCTCTTCATCCTCTTCTTCATAATAGAGGCCGTCTTCCTTATCATTGCCCGTGGTGGTAAGTGCCTTGTCTATTTCCTGAACAGGGAGGTCGGGCTCTGCAGGAAGCTCTGTGGCAACATCTGCCGCCACCGCTGTAGTTGGCTGCTGTGCAGAATCCGCAACACCGCCACCGGCACCGGAAACCGCCACCTGCGGCGGATTAAGTAAATTGCAACAGGGGCGCACCAAATACCCCAAAAGCATGGAAGCAAAAATGCCGCATAATAAACGCACTAGATTAGCAGACATAACGAATCGGAAATAAAATGATAGTGATAATTACTCAGATTGTTGCATGCGTTGCTCGATAGCAGATTGTGCAACAGCCGCCATATTACGCAACGAAACGGAAGAATGCTGACTAAAGGAACGTAATGTAGCCAAAGCAGCAGAGGTACCATACTGCCGCAAATAAGATAAAGCAGCCATGGATTCCTGCTCTGTGCGCGCCGGTTCCTCCAAATAAGCCAGCATCAGAGATTCTACGCGATCTGCCAGCTTACCGGCCGCCGTATTCCACACCATCGGCTCCTTACACCACAAGGCAAAGATATCTTCTGCCACCACTTCGCGCGGGGCATAAGTGGCCATAGCCTCTACCACCGCACAATACGCCTGCCTATCCCCCCCCCAGGATTGAGACAATAACTCGCGCAGGGCAACTTTGACGGATTCTACTTTTTCCTGCGCTTGGGGGGAAGAGAACACACGCTCGCCGGCATCCGCCAAACGGCGGGCAGCCGCCTGCACTACTGCGGTATCCAAAGCTTGCAGGGCATCTACATTGCGCTGCACAAAATCCGCGTCAAGCACATCTGCCAATTGGTCGGCATCGTATTGTTTATGGATGAGCTCCGTATCAATATAGAGCTCATAAATCCCCTTCTCGGCACTGCTGTAATAAATTTTGCCATACTTTTGCTGCAATAATTCAGCGACATCGGTATTAGCTAAACGGGAATTACACACAGTAAAGTAAACCCCTATGCCGCTGATACCACTTTTACTACGGTGATGCTCCACAGCATCGGAATGTAAAATACGCGCTAAGGACGACTTGATTAAATCTACGGTCTGCGTCTCGGGGGCTATATTTTTAAGTGAGCCGGTTTCCGTTTTCAACAAGCGGTCGGGCATACGCATAAAAATAGCATAATGCACCCCATCCGGGTAATCGCGCGCGCACTTAGCCAGGAACTCCAAATCCTCATCTCGCAGGCAACGCAATCGATCTGCCGCTTCTTGGGCGGTTTGTGATTGGGTATCCGTCGGCAAGTAATGCTCAAACCCCTGTTTTTGAAACAGGGTCGGTAACAAGGCAGATACGGCAATAATGATAGCAGATGCAGCCGAAATCAAAAACTTATGCATTTTGAAAGAAGGCAACAACAACGCCACACTTACCACGGCGCAGCTCAACGATAACAGCAATTGGTTGGTATAGCTCACCTCGGCCAAAGCTATTTTGCTCTTGCCGTCGGATATCATGAAGAAAAACACACAAATACCAAACAATACCAAAGCTAACACGCAACGCAGCATCCCGGAGGGCCGAAACTCCATGGCATAGCGCATGGCATGGGCGCGCTTGTTGGCACGGGTCTTGCGTTTCTTGAGTGCTTTGCGCTGCATCTTCGCCAACTCTGCGCATTCTTCTGCACTCAACTTACGTCCGGCAGCAAATTCCTCGCCGCGGCATTGCGGGCATTTTTGCAGGGTTTCATCCTCTTCATAAAACTTACGCCGACACTGTATGCATTCTTTCTCCACACGGCATTTATAGCATAATTTTCTGCATCTTGCAAGAATGGAATTCTATTTCTAGCCTATAAACGAAAAGAAGCCCCCGCTACCGGAGACTTCTGGACAACATAAAGCAACAAACGCAAAAGTATTTTACTGAGAAACAGGTTGCCGGGTCGGAGCTTCTTCCTTTTGCTCTTGAGCAGCCTCTGCAGGGCAAACAACCGCAGGCGTTACAACGCAGGTGGATTCTACCGAGGCCGATGCCTTAACATTCACCTCTGCATCGTTTTGCTCCCAAGCAGCCGGGGAGATTGCTTCCACCTTACCCACACCCATCTTTTTATCATCGGAATCCCAAGTCAACAAACCAACAGCTAAAACACCCAACCCCAAACTGGTAGCACCGCATGCCGCCCACTTCAACTTACCGAAGTTTGTAATCTTAAGCAACACGCGCTCCCAAAGCAACTCTCGCACCGGACGCAGCGCCGCCTGCTGAACAAGGCGATTGCGAAAATCATGCAGGAAACGCCCCTCAAAATCAGCCTCGGGAGAAGGCTCCACCTTAAGGCTGTTCAATAGCGATACAAGTTCGTCTTCTGTAAGGAGAGGCTGCTTTTTCCGTTTGTTCTTCATGATGGTGATTTGCGCTGTATATTGTGTATGACGAATGAAAACAGTTTTCCGTTCAAAAAAAATATTATTTTTTACTCGGAAGTATTATTTTTTTGAGAGAACGGCGGCATTTTGCGGTGCAAGAGGTCCTCTGCGGCATCATCCAGCCAAGCATCAATAATCTCCTGCGCGCGCATCAATTCGCTATGGCGACCATGCTGAGAGGCATCTGCCATAGTTTGCAGGGTATCCATATCGTGCACAAACACACCGTCCAGCGCAGCGCAAGCGGGGTCCACATTGCGAGGGACGGATAAATCTATCAGGAAAAGCGGGCGAGAGGCGCGCGCAGCCTGCACTGACTGCAACACCCGAGGCGACACCACATACACCGGCGATGCCGTAGATACGATGACAATATCTATTTGCTCCAAATACGGAATCCACTCCGCGAAACGGATAACACGCCCCCCCACACGTTCTGCCAATTCCACGGCGCGATCGTACGAGCGGTTGGCAACGAAAATACTTTCCGCCCCACGGGAAATTAAGCTGCGTGCCGTGCTGCGAGCCATATCCCCCGCCCCGACCACTAAAACGTTAGAGCCGGCCAAACCGCCGAACGCCTCGGAGGCTAATTGCACGGCCGCCGCACCGATAGAGGTAGGGCCGCTGGTAATTTTAGTATTGGTGCGCACCTTTTTGGCAATGGTAAAAATCTTTTGGAAGGTTCTGTTAGCACCGGCAGCCGTGGCACCTGCAGCATGGGCAGCGCGATAGGCATCTTTAATTTGACCAAAGATTTCCGTTTCGCCCACCAACATGGAATCCATACCGGCGGCAACGCGGGCAAGATGCCGCAAAGCCGCTTCCTGACTGTATAAATAAAAACAGGCAGAGCCCGCCTCGGATGCGGGGGCTCCGCCAAAACAGCTCATAATTTCTGCCTGAGCCTGCTGCGGCGCGGCGGTCCAATAATACAGCTCTGTACGGTTGCAGGTAGAAAGCAACACGCATTCCTGCACAGAAGGCAGTGCTGCCAACTGTGCATTTTTCTGCTCCAAACAACGCTTGGGTACAGAAAAGCGCTCTCGCACAGCAACAGGAGACGTTTTGTGGTTAAGCCCCAAACAAAACATCTGCCTCTGCTCTTGATTTTGCGGCGTAGGGCTCACTTGCAAAAATAGGACGAAATAGCTTTTACCAAATCAGGTATATTATGCTCTGCGGAGATGATATGCGGAGCAAGGCCAAACTCTTGTAACGTAGCCGTTGTCACCGGACCGATAGAGGCAATTTTGCACTGCGGCGGTATGGGAATGCCCAATTGCAAAAAGTTTTTCACCGTGCTGGAGCTGGTAAAGGTAATCACATCCGCACCTTGGTTTTCCAACAAGGCGCGTGCACCGGTACGGTCTTCCGTCTCCGGCACCGTGTTATAAGCAATACACTCGTCCACAATAGCCTGGCGCTTCATCAGCTCTTTATACACCACATCCCGGCCTTTTTCGCTGTGTACCCAAAGCATCGTCACGTTAGCAACGCCGCCGTACTCATCGCCACGGCGGTCAAACTCTGCCACCAGCTCCTCGGCCACTGCCTTTTTGGGCATTATATCGACCATCAGGCCATGTTTTTTCAATTCTTCGGCCGTGGCCGGGCCCACCGCAGCTATGCGGGCACCGCCAATCTCTCGTATATCCTCGTAAACGGCATAAAATGCCTCAAAAAAGCGTTTCACGCCGTTGGGGCTGGAGAACACCAACCAATCATAACGCGGGCAATCCACCACAGCGGCAGCAAAGTCCTTTCTGTCCGTCGGGGGAACAATGCGGATGGTAGGCAACTCTACCACCTCAGCCCCTAAAGCCGTTAAGGAGGCGGATAATTGGCCGGCCTGCTCGCGGGTACGCGTCACAACAATGCGCTTACCCGCCAGCGGAAGGCGGCTGTACCAGTCCAACATCGGGGCATAAGAGACCACATCCCCAATCACCACCACAGAGGGGGCACCCAGCCCTGCTGCCTCTACGGCATCTGCCAAGCCGGCCACGGTAGAAGTTACGCTTCGTTGGCGAGAAGAAGCCGCCCATTGAATCACAGCCGCCGGCTCTGCCGGATTTTGCCCGGCTGCCATTAAGGCAGCCAAGGTTTCGCGCAAGCGGCTCATCCCCATAAGCATAATTTTAGTACCTTTTGCAGCGGCAATGCCGGGTATATCGAGCGTAGTTTTCTCTTTGGCGGGGTCCTCGTGCGCCGTAAATACCGTAAACTGCGTGCAGCAGGCGCGGTGCGTCACCGGAATACCGGCATAAGCAGGGCCGGCAATGGCAGAGCTAATGCCGGGCACCACCTCAAAGGGCACCCCGGCTTTATATAACACGGCGGCTTCCTCCGCCCCACGGCCAAACACATAGGGATCCCCCCCCTTTAAGCGCACGGTGCACGCATAGCGAGACGCAGATTCCACCAGCAACTCGTTTATTTTGTCTTGCGACATAGCGTGCATGTTTGCCCGCTTACCCACATAAACCAGCCGGCATTCCGGTTTCGCCCAAGCCAACATAGCCGGGTTAGCCAAGGCATCATAAACAAGGCAATCCGCTTGTTCAATCAGAGCACGCCCTTTGAGGGTGATGAGGTCCGGCTCTCCGGGGCCGGCCCCCACAAGATATACCTTACCGCAGTCGCTCTTCATAAGCCTACAAGCATTCTATTAGTATTGAACATCTTGAGCCGCAGGAAGCCCCTGCCCGTTTTGTTGAGCCTGCAGAGTTTGAGTACCGGAAACAGCGGCTGCCGGGGCCTCTGCCGCTTGTGCCGCCCGACGCCCGATTTCTATCAGCTGAGAAACCGTTACCAACTTAAAGCCCCGCGCCTGCAACCCGGTCACAATACCTTCCACCGCAGCTAATGTAGAGGGATGAATATCGTGCAACAGAATAATGGAACCGGGCTTGGCAGAGCCAACCGCACGCTGTACCACTACATTCACACCGGGGCGCTGCCAGTCTTTTGTATCAACATTCCACAAAATGCTGCGCAAATTATATTGGTTGTACATCAGGTTAACCAGCTCTGTATTGGTAGAGCCATACGGGGGGCGCATCACACGCACACGCTTGCCGGTTGCAGCCTGAATAATGGAGTTGGTGCGCGAGATTTCGGAGCACACCTGCTCTCGTGCAGTGGTCTTCATGTTAATATGGCTGAAGGTGTGGTTGCCAATCTCGTGCCCCTCTGCAGCAGCACGCGCCAAAATAGAAGAATTACGAGAAGCATTATCGCCCAACACAAAGAACGTGGCGGCAGCACCATGGCGCTTCAATATATCCAAGACCTTGGGCGTAAGAGCGGGGCTGGGACCGTCATCGAAGGTGATGGCTACATAATTACCCGGCACACTTACGGACGATACACGAATACCGGGAATTGCAGGTACAAAGGGTTTGGCAGAAGGGATTGCGGCAACTTTCGTATCCGTCTTCTGTGTGGTCTGAGTAGTGGAAGCAGGCGTATCAGGCACTTGGATTTTCTGCTGCTGTTGCGTAGAACAAGCACCCAGCACCAACGTCAACAATATCGGCAAAATACGTTTCATATTCATGTCAGAGTATCCCGAGAGGTATTCTACATTTCCTGCCGATATTTGGCAACCTCTTTTACCGTCATTCTGTACAGGAAGCGCTTTTCGGCTTGATTCTCCCTGCATCTGTGTTAGAATCGGCGCATGGCGTTACCATGGTTCGAGCACAAGTTCCCGCTTTTTTTGGCACCGATGGCCGGTGTGACCGACCCCATCTTTCGGACCCTGTGTAAAGAAGCCGGGGCAGACGTGATGGAGACGGAGTTCGTGTCTGCCGAAGGCGTATTGCAAGCTTGGCATCGCAACAAAAAATATGTTGAGTTTAAGCAAGAGCACCGTCCGCTGGGCATCCAGATATTCGGTTCCGTACCGGAGCATGCCGCCGCCGCCGCCCGCATTATTACGGATGCCATGCAACCGGATTTTCTGGATATTAATGCAGGTTGTCCGGTACCCAAAGTGGTGGGTAAAAACGGGGGCTCCTCGCTCCTCAAAGATTTGCCGCTGTTGCAACGTATAGCCGCAGCCGTAGTAAACGAACTGGGGCAAGACTGCCCGGTGACTGCAAAAATACGCATCGGATGGGATGCAGAGCACATTTGCGCCCCGGAGGCCTGCCAACGCTTACAGGATGCAGGCGTGCAAAGCATTACCATACACGGCAGAACCCGCTCCCAACAATACTCCGGACAGGCAGACTGGCAAATGATAGATTTATGCGCCGGGCAATGCTGCATCCCCATTGTCGGCAACGGCGACATTGCCTCGCCGCAAGATGTAAAACAAGCCAGAGAGTCCACCGCTGTATCCGGTGTCATGATTGGGCGCGCAGCCATGAACGCCCCTTGGCTCTTTGCGCGCGCAAAAAAATATTTGGAAAGCGGAGAAATTGCCCCGGAGCCCACGCCGGAAGAGCGCATACACTTTATGCTGCGGCATACGCGCATGGCGCTCGACAGCGGCCACTACGGCACAGAAATTGCAACCATGCGCGCGATGCGCGCCCGCCTGTTGGCCTATGCCAAAGGCATACCCGGCACCAAGGCCATCCGCCCGCAATTATCTCGCGTAGGCTCATACGCAGAGCTGGAAGACATGCTCCTCAACCGCTTTCACTAAGCCATCTTATACCCCGCCTTATCGCCACAACAGCATGGGGGCTATACGATAACCGCCGATAACAGGCATGGAAACAGAATAGTGCTTTGTTTGTCAACATCCGCAATATCAGATTGACACAGAAAATCAATATGGTATAATCTGCGCGCCTTCATTGGAGCAGTAATGATTTTCCGACAAATCATTACAGGTAACAACGCAGGAAACCAACCATATTAACACAGCGATGTCTATTGTTAAATTTTACAAAGAGGAGCACCAAGTACCTTTGGAAATGCACAAGGTACGCGTGGTGCAAAAGTTATTCTTACCTACCGTAGAAGAGCGCGTAGCTAAACTCAAAGAAGCCGGCAACAACACCTTCCTGCTTCAGAATAAGGATGTCTTCATGGACATGCTCACAGACTCCGGCGTGAATGCCATGAGCGACAACCAGATAGCCGCCTCCATGCAGGCAGACGATTCTTACGCCGGTTCCGAAACCTTTAATCGCCTCGCCCGCGTTATCGAACAAGTATTCGGCACCAAATACTTCCTGCCGGCCCACCAAGGCCGCGCCTGCGAGAACATCCTTGCCGAAACCTTTGTTAAAGAAGGCGATGTGGTGCCCATGAACTTCCATTTCACCACCACCAAAGCACACATTACGCGCAAAGGCGGCAGAGTGGAAGAACTGCTTATTACAGAAGGGCTGGACCCGAACTTAGAGCACCCCTTCAAAGGCAACTTCGACATCGCCCGCCTGCGAGCCCTCATCGAAGAAGTCGGCGCAGAGCACGTTCCCTTTGTACGCATCGAAGCCGGCACCAACCTCATCGGCGGTCAACCGCTGAGCATGCAAAACATGTTGGAGGTAGCCGCCGTCTGTAAAGAATACGGCATCATGTCCGTGCTGGATGCCTCTCTGCTGCAAGACAACCTCTACTTCATCAAAACACGAGAGGAAGCAGCTAAGGACCTGAGCATTGCGGAAATCATCCGCAAGATAGCCGACGAGATGGACCTCATCTATTTCTCCAGCCGCAAGCTGGGTTTCGCCCGCGGCGGTGCCATCATCTCCAACAACGAGAGCCTCATCCTCAAGATGAAAGCCTTTATCCCGCTTTACGAAGGTTTCCTGACCTACGGCGGCATGGAGGTGCGCGCCATGGAAGCCATGGCCGTAGGCTTGCTCGAAACGCTGGATGAAGAAATCATCAACCAAGGCCCCATTTTCATTGAATACCTGGTGAAAGAGCTTTCCGAATACGGCATCCCGATGGTGAAACCGGCCGGTGGTCTTGGGGCTCACATCAATGCCTCGGAGTTCTTGCCCAATATCCCGCACGAGCAATACCCCGCCGGGGCCTTGGCCACGGCCCTCTACATTGCCGGCGGTATCCGTGGTATGGAGCGCGGCTCGCTCTCCGAGCAACGCAACCCCGACGGCTCGGAAAACTACGCCGAATTGGAGCTGGTGCGCCTGGCCTGCCCGCGCCGCGTTTTCACCCTCTCGCAAATCAAATACTGCGCGGACCGCGTGAAGTGGTTGTACGACAACCGTCACCTCATTGGCGGTCTCAAATGGGTGGAAGAACCGGAGGTGCTGCGCTTCTTCTTCGGTAAGCTCCAACCCCTGAGCGATTGGCAAGAGCAGCTCGCAGCCAAATTCCGCGAGGATTTCGGCGATAGTCTCTGATTTTTTGCCTCACTCCTTTTACCGCAGACCCCCGCAGCCCGATGTATCCGGGCGGCGGGGGTCTTTATGATGCTCTGCAGCACAAGCGGGGGGGCCGCAGCGATTATTCTTTGACAGGAATCAGAGAAACGCCCCAGGATTGGTGCTCTCCTACATACGGCTGCTCAATGATGAAGGTATTTTTACCCTTCTGGAGCTCAATTTCGATAGGCTGCTGCACCCACCAAATTTCCTCCGGATGCAGCGGGCGCTCAAAGTTCCACTCATTGGCAGGGCGATTATTTTTACCTGCTAATGAGTAGGGGCGGGGGCTTTTAATTTCCTGCCCATTAAGCCAAATACGTGTACCGCAGCCGGACCATTCGCCGTTTTTGGGCACACCGGTATAGCGGCGGTTAGAACGCGCCGGGGCATCAAAGCCCACCATAAACTGATGAGGGCCCGCCTCCTTAGCATCAATAGTCGTCACAGCCCAAACAGTATGCCCGGGTTTAGTGGCAGAGAACATACCCAGATAACCGGTATCGGGGCGAGTACGGAAGTAGAGGTTGGCGCAATGCGCCTTGCGGGTTTTAAGGGTGTTCCACTCTCCCTTCAGCACTTTATCTCGCACGGCGGCGGCTTGTTTCGTGTTCACGGGCTCTACTACCATCCAAGTAACAGCAGACTCTGCCCACACGGGGAACGCCTCTTCGGCAAACATGGTGCGGCGCAGCTTCTGCATACGTTGCTCGAACAAACGGTAGGCTTCCCCGGCATGGGTATCGGCAGCAGGCATATCCAACGGGAGGGCATCGCCATCCGATGCACCCCCTTTCCAAGCGCGCTCTGCCATGGCCATCATAGACGGCCACATATTGCACATACCGGGTATGTATTCTTTGTTATCAACCTTACCATCCGGCCATATGCACATGATGGTACCAAGGCGCAGCTCATCCCCCGCCCCAACGCCGCATGGGCGCATAAAGAAATAGCGGCGTACCATCAAAGCCGGATCAAATAAATTAGAGTAGCCCATGGTAGAATCGAACGCACGGCGCTTGATACGTTCTTTAGGAATGGATTTTGCCACTAAATCCGCCCCTTCGCCCCAACGCTGCTCAATGGAGTGCTCGCCCACGGGCAAGTCGCGGTGGCTGGCCCACTGCATCGGCGTACGGCCATGGGACTGCAATTTCTGCGTTACAAATGCCACAAACTCTGCCGCGTTGGGGATACGCACTTCATCTGCCCCAAAGTGGATAATGGGGCACATCTCTGCGGGTATCTCGGCACAAAACTCATCCAAGAGCTCGCCCACTATCTTCATGCCTTGGGGCGTATGCATCTTAAAGCCGAACGCGCGCTCAAAATAAGCACTGTGGCCGGGCATATCCAACTCCGGGATAACGGTAATGTTGCGTTCTTTGGCAAATTGAATCACCTCGCGAATTTGCTCGTATGAGTAGGTGTCATTTTTGTCGCGGGTGCGGTGCTCCGGGGCATTGAGCTGCGGGTAAGCCTTGCACTGCACATGCCAAGCAGGATAATCCGTAAGGTGCCAATGGAACACGTTAACTTTAAGCTGAGCAGCCAAGGCCAGCTCTTGCTTGAGACGCTCTACCGAGCGGAAGTTGCGCCCGCAATCCTGCATGTACCCACGGTGAGAGAAGGCGGGCCAATCCTTAATCTCGCAATAGGGCAACTTACCATCACATGTGGCCAACATTTGGCGGAATGTTTGGAAACCGTTAAAGAGACCGGCCTGAGTTTCCGCATAAATGCGCACGCCTTTATTGTCTACTATCAGCAAATAGCCCTCCGCTCGCTGCTCTTGGCTGAAATACTTTTGCGTTTTCTGCAGTTTGACGGAGTAAGTGGCCCCTCGCGGTTTTTCGGTGCTAAAACCGGCATCCTGCATCGCGGCATGCAACATGGCGGCATCATCGATTTTCAGAATCTGAATCTCGGGTTGTTTACCCTTAACATTCAAGGCACCGCTTTTCCATTGCACCTCTTGCGGAAACGGCAACAATGCTACACGAGCCTCGCGCTCCGTCTCCAAGTCATGCGGGGATGTCCAACCTGCTGCGGCAACAGCGGCAGCTGTGGTCTGCATACCCATAAACGCAACAGGTGCCGCCAACGTTACTAATGCGGATAATAATAATGTTTTAATCATAAACGTGATTAGGGGGGGTAAATAACGGGAAAATCAATTAAGCTAAGGTTACTCCGTGTTGCAATGCTTTTGTAGCCTGGTCGTGCATGTCCAGAATAGGGTCATGCATCTCCGGACCGTAACAAGCAACCAAACGGCACACGCCATAGTGAGATGTAGAGCGGTTATATGCTTGCACCCAATCTGCCATTTGGGCACGCGCATTTTCGGAATCGGTAAGCTGGGGGAACGGCGGCAAATCTTGCTCGAACGGTTTGGGAGAAATGCGAGCACGCCAACATTGCTGCTGCAAACACAGCCGCGTATACAACTCATCTGCCTGCAAATAATTAAACAGCTCGCTCATGAGGGTGGAATTAATGGTTAAGCCGGGTGCCTGCAAAATGACACGCCAACCACGCGCGGTTCTGTATACACGGGCAGACATTTCTTTCTGCTTAGCGGTCAACTGCTTAACCGCATGAAGCAAGCGTTGCTCCGGCGACTTCAGCGAGAAAAACTTGCCTAAAAAGCCTTTATTTTCAAAGGTATCCACATCCACAAAGCAAAGGCTGGTGGTGTTGAGCACCAATGCGCCATAGCGATTGCGAGTGATGATATTATCTGCATTCAATGTGCTTTCTATAGGCTCTAAAATAGAGGCACTATACTTGACGGCATCCCCGGTTTCCGAAACAGAGACAGACTGCAAAGCCAAGGACTCCTGAAAGCGCGCTTGTTCCTGCTCGGAATGATAATCTGTTGCCAGATACTCTTGCCACAACTGCACGCGTTGCTCCATAAGCGCACGCGCTTGCGCTATAGACTCGGAAGAAGTGCCGTAAACGCGCACTTTACGCTGCTGAACAACTCTTGTCTCTTTTGCCCAATAGGGTGGAATTTTCATAAGTAACTTCAGGATTTAATGGTACTTGGCGCGTCCGACACATGGACGGATTGCGGGGCTAAAGACATCATGCGCGCGATGCGACCGGCTACTAACTCGAATACGGTTTCGGAAATAAGCTCTCCGTCCTGATAAGCAGCAAGTGCCATACGGCTCTGCCCTTCGTACTTCACAATGGCCGTGTAAAATCGCACATCGGGCGGCGGTTGCAACTTGTTCCATTGGTCAAACCTACCGCGCAGATGGCGCAGAAAATCCGTTTTGCTGTGCAGGGTTATCTCTGCCGTTTCGGAGGCGTAATGCAAATCCTCCCGCAAATACGAATCGAGAACGGAGAAATCGCGGGAGTTCATGGCAGATTCCAACAACGCCGCTGCTTGAGATTCGCTCGCCAATGCCATGGCCGGAACGGCATAGCACAAGCGCTCCGGCAGTGCTAACTCTACCGGGGTACCATGGAAAGAGGCTTTCAGCTCATACACATTGCCATCGGCAGCTGTATTCAGGTGCATGGTAACAAAGCAAAGGTCGGCAGGGCCTTCGCCCTGTGCATTGCGAGCCATATGTGCCGGGTAACGCCGGGGGTAAAACCTGCGGCGATACCCCCAATAATCTTCTGCCCCGTTTACCACAAAATCCACCAACACAAACAGTTTACCGCCCTGTGGCGTGAGCAAATGCAAATCCGGGCGACCAAAGCGATAAAGCGGCTCAAAAGTGCGCTCCGGTTGATAGCCGGCAGCAGCAAAAGCTTGGGCTAAAGCCTCCATGGGGGCTATAACCGGCACGGGCAAAGGCATAGGTGCCTCCGCCCAGCAAGCTTCGGTTTGCACTAATGCATCCGGCGTAAGCATGAGCCTGCCTTCCACCTCAATATAATCGCCCACATGCGGCAATTTGCCGACCAACAAATGCTCAAACACATACACGTTAAAGCACAGGTCGGGCACGGCGGCATCGTAAGCAGCCTGCAAACAATAACCGCTCATACCGCAGCACTGCACACGTTGCACGGCCAATACCTCTGCCCGCAAGATAAGCTCTGCACCGGCTTTGCGAATGCAGCTTCGTTCTTGACGCTCTGAATACGCAAACGTATCCGCAGGCAAGTTAACGGCGCAGCGCAAATGCATGCGCGGCAAAATACGCCCGGGGAACATCTGTAGCTCTGCACATACAGCCCGATACTCGCGACCATAGGCATCCGAAACAAGAATAGTATCTCCCGTTACCTCAAGTACCTCCAGCTCATGCACAGGGTTGGCATCTGCGTAAAAATCGGCCCACAAAACAACCGTAGGTGCCGCAGGTGCCGTTTGCAGAACAGCAACAACGGTTGGCGAGCTGCCATCTCCATAGCAACGCAGCTCCACCCCCGGCGGTAAATGTTTAGAGTGCGCCACACCCGCAATATAGGGGTATATCTGCAGGCCGTTGTTGGCAAGTTCTCTCACCACGTTACGCAGTTTTAGGCGTGCGGCACTTCCCAACCAATGCGGGGGGCGCATGGAGGGCGGTAAAAAGCAGCGGGAATCCTCATCTTGGCTCCAGACACCGGCGGTTCTTAAAACAACAAAACGATCCGCCACAAGACGCGCAAAATCCTGCCGAAAACGCTGCACCACGCAAGGCAACAGCCATACATCATGCTGCGGGTGTTGCTCTGCCCATGAATATTGCGCCATGCTCAGTGCGGCTTCTGCCCCGGGGGAGGAGATGCAAACAACATAAAGTGCCGTTTCCTTGCCAAAAGCACGGTATACGAAATGCGGCGAGCCGTCCGCTTGTTGCATGGCATCTGCAAAACGATTATTCCATACGCCGCTGCGTGCTACCTCCGACAGCATGCCGAGCAACCCAGTTGAAAGGGCAGCAAAAAGCTCTGCAACGCCCCACCTGCACATTTCCTCCGCAGAGGCAGCATGGCGAGCACGAGCCAAAACTCTATTATTAAATGATATGTGAGCCATAATCCTACAAATTATACGGCTCCCTGGCGGTCAAACAACTCCTTATACAAAGGACATGTTTTATAGAGCTCCTCGTGCGGGCCATCGCCCACAATACGGCCGTGGTCGAACACCAAAATGCGGTGTGCATGGCGCAGGGTACTGAAGCGGTGAGCCACAATAAGGGTGGTTCTGCCCTGTGCCAAGGTATCCAACTCTTGCTGGATATCTTTTTCGCTTTCCGCATCGAGGGAGGCTGTGGCTTCGTCCAATATCAAAATCGGCGCATCCTTCACAAACGCGCGTGCAATGGCTACACGCTGGCGCTGCCCGCCGGAAAGCCCGGAGCCGCCCTGCCCCAATTCCGTATCAATGCCCTGCGGCTGGCTCTGCAAAAATGACGTGACGCGTGCAGATGAGGCAGCGGCAAGGATTTGCTCTTCTGTGGCAGAGGGGCGCCCCAAAGCAATGTTTTCCTTAATAGAACCGGAGAACAGCAAAGCTTGCTGCCCGACAAGAGCCATTTGCTCTCTGAGGTCGTGCATTGTAACCTCCCGCACATCATACCCATCCACCGTTACGGCACCTTCCGTTACCTCATAAAAACGAGGTATCAGATTAGCAAACGTTGTTTTACCGGCACCGCTGGGGCCGACAAGCCCAACTACCTGCCCGGCGGGTATACGCACATTAATATCTCTGAGCACAGGGTGCCCGGCAACGTACGAGAACGATACGTTATCAAAGCAGATATCCCCCTTGACACGCGCCGGCAACGTCTTGGGCTCTGCGGGGTCGGATATGGAGTTGGGCTCGTTCAGCACCTCTTCCAAACGAATAAGGGAGCCCTGCGCCTCATTAATACGATTGTATGCCTGCCCGGCTCGCTTCATCGAATCAAAAGTAAAGAACATGGCGGCAGCCAAGGCCATAAAGTCCTCTAACCCCATACCGCTTTGCTTACCGTATACCAGCAGGAAGGACAACGCCACCGCCGTTACAATCTCCATTATCGGAATTAACAAGCGTTGGTACTTCACCAATTTCATCAGGTTGCGCTTGTACTCGGCAGAGGAGGAGTCAAAATCGGCAATTTGGCGTTCTTCCAAAGCATATGCGCGTACTTCTCTCTGTGTTTCAAGATTTTGCTGCACAACGGTATTGAGTTCACCGAGCTCGGCTTGGGCGCGCTTGGCGCGATCTGATATTTTTTTACCGAAGGTAATAATGGGCCAAGCCGCCAATGCAATAAACAGTAACACAAAGGCCATTTTCCCACTGCCCGTAAAGAACAAGAGGTAGAAAAATGCCGAAAAGGCACACAAGCAGGTGATGGGTTGCTTCACCAAATCATTGGCAACGTGGGATAAAATATTTTGCACGTTACCGGTATCTGCCACAATACGGCTCACGAGGTCGCCTTTTCTCTGCCCCTCCAGATAAGAAATAGGCAGTTGTTGAATTTGGCAGAAGACCGTACGCCGCAAAGACTCAATGATACGCAAGCCCAACACGTTTACCACCACATGGTTGGCCCACATGGCAAAACCGCGCACGGCAAAAAGTGCGGGCATACTGAAGCACGCCAACATCAGCAATGTGCCGGGATCCATAGACTCCAGAGAGGGCACATACTCCATGAGCAATGGTTTTTCCCCCACCCCGCTATAAAATACCAAGGGGAAAACAAACTTAATCAGCAAGGGAACCCCCAAGCCGCTGGCAGCAGCCGTCAGCAAACCCGTTAAAAGAGAAGCAATCAACCAGCCGATATGCGGCATCAAAAATCTCTTGGCAAATACCAAAATGCGTTTAATCATACACGAGCCTCCTTTCCGTTTTCCTTGGCAGAGCGCACCTGTTCGTCGTAAAGAGAACGGTACAACATACAATTTTCGTACAACTGAGCGTGAGAGCCGTCTGCAACAATATGGCCGTCATCAAACACCAATATGCGCTGAGCCATGCGGATTGTACTGAAACGGTGCGCGATGATGAACGTGGTTCTGTTGCCGGCCATTTCATCCAAAGCCTGCTGAATCAACGCTTCGCTCTTCATATCCAAGGCAGAGGTTGCTTCATCCAAAATCAAAATGGGGGCATCCTTCAGAATCGCCCGCGCAATAGACACGCGCTGGCGTTGCCCGCCGGAAAGCCCGCCGCCGCCCTCTGCCAGCATGAGGTTGTAGCCCTCCGGGTGTTTATCCGCAAACTCCGTAACGCATGCAGCCGTTCCGGCGGCTTTCACCTCCTCATCGGAGGCACCGGGTTTACCAACACGGATGTTCTCGCCAATCGTATCGCGGAACAAGGCGGCAAATTGAGACACTAAACCAATGGCAGCAGTTCTGTCTTCTCGGGCAATATCGCGCAGGTCTATGCCATCTATCGACACGGAGCCGGAATCCGGGTCGTAAAAACGGCATATAAGATTAATAAACGTTGTTTTACCGGAGCCGCTCGGCCCCACCAAAGCAACAATCTGCCCGGCAGGCACCGACACCGATACATCTTTCAGCACGGTCTTTTCCTCATCGTAAGAGAATATCACATTCCGGAACTCCACTGCCCCGGTCACAGGCACGGGCAAGGGGCGGGGGTGGGCAGGCTCCGGGGTTTCGTCCTTAGCCTCAATAATCTCGTTAATACCGTCTATCAACACACCCATCACTTGGCAGCCGTTGGCAAGAGCCCCCAAACGCTTAATCGGGTCGTAACAGAAATAAAACGCCGTAGCAATAGCCGTAAACTGAGACAAAGTAAGCCCGTTACCGCTGCTGCGGTACAAGGAATAAGCCAACGCCAGCGCGCTGACAAACTCTATAGCCGGAGCTACAGCAGCCCGCCATGCCTCCATGCGGATAATGGATTTACTAAAGCGGGTAATACTGGCAGAAAGGATTTGCTCTCGGTGTTTCTGCAAGTTGAAGGAGCGAACTTCCCGCTGCGCCGCAAGGGCCTCCTCCACATCGGCCGTCACGGTATTCATGCTCTCCATCACTTTACGCATCTTCTTAACCATACGTTTACCGACACAACGCACCAACGGAATACACAAAGCCGTAATAATCAAATTACCCAGCAACACGGCAGCATCGTGGTTGCTGACGGCTGCATACACCAAATACGCAATAGCAGCCACCAAGGTAAGCGGCTGCACCACCAAATCATTCAAAATCTGCGTTAATTGCTGCTGTACGCTCTGCGTATACTGAATAACGGTGGTCATCAGTTTGCCGCGCGTATTTTTATCGTAAAACGAAAACGGCAAATATTGCAGGCGCGCAAACACATCCGTACGCAAATCCGTCATCATGCCCAAGCCGGTTCTCGCCAACAGGTAGGTGTTCAAATAGGTAGCTATGCCACGCAACGACATAACAAACGGCACAAAGAGCGCTGCCATCCACATGACGGCATACTCCATTTCCGCATCGGGAAAACAGTATACGGACACCCTAGCCAACCACTCCGGTGCCTCCACGGCACCAAACACTATCGGCACCACAGCCTGCACAATCACCGGCAAACCAAACCCGGCGGCCGCGGCGGCTATGACACCGGAAATAATACCAAAAATCAACCCCCACTTATAACGAGGCAAATATTTACGAAGAAACGGTTTTGCCAGAGTCCAAAAACTCTTCTGTTCATCACTGCTCATATACTGCCCACTACTATACCATATATCCCCCCGCGCTATCAACAAAAAAAACGGCTCCGAACCAACAAATGGCGCACACGAATCACTAACATACACAAAAAACACTGTACAATTTTATAAAATACGTTAGAATACGGGCATGAGCACTCAGGATTCTTCTCACTCCACACCAAAAACAACATCTCGCAACAAAAAAGCCAACAGCTGGATGATTATGGGGCTTTTACGCCTGTTTGCCCTTGTATTTTATGCTGTTAAGTGGATTTTCCTCAGCATTTGGACGATTCTTATTGTCTGGCCGCACGATATTACGGTAAAACGAGGGGAAGACAGCAAGGGCATTTTCTTCTTCCTGCTTTATCTGGTGGCCCTGCTTGTATTCCTTTACTTTGCCCTCTACCGCAACGAGTTCGGCTGGCTCTGATAACTTTTTTCTCCTCTCCCTTTACAACAAAACACCCGGCAATTTTACCTGCCGGGTGTTTTGTTGTAAGCAGTTGGCTGCAAATGCAAATCAGTGTTTCTTGCAGAACTCCTCCAAACGGTCAAGGCCTTCCTTGAGCACATCTAAAGAGGTGCAGT
This sequence comes from Akkermansiaceae bacterium, assembly GCA_015062015.1. Classification (GTDB taxonomy): domain Bacteria; phylum Verrucomicrobiota; class Verrucomicrobiia; order Verrucomicrobiales; family Akkermansiaceae; genus Akkermansia. The sequence goes on from SUVM01000008.1 coordinate 30,363, forward strand.
AAGATATGCGGATTGCGTTATCATTACCGAATGCGATACCGGGCACGGCAGCTACTTTATAGCGCTCCAGCAAGCGGTTGCACAAGCTAAGGGAATCCATACCCAACTCGCTCATATCGAGGAAGAAGTAGAAAGCACCTTGCGGCTCTACCACTTTCACCTTAGGCATGGCAGCCAAGCGGCCGTACACATACTGGCGGCGGAAGTCGTACTCCTCTCGCAAATCGGAAATAAAGGATTGGTCGCCTGTAAGGGCTTCAATTGCGCCATACTGGCAGAACGTGGTGGCATTGGAGGCGCAATGGTCCTGAATCATCTTAATGGCAGAAGCAATGGCAGGGGGAGCCGCCGTGTAACCTAAACGCCACCCCGTCATGGCATAGCCCTTGGAGAAACCGTTGATGGTAATGGTAAGATTGTAGAGCTCGGGGCTCAGGGATGCCATGGAAACGTGCTTGGCATCACCGTAGATCAGGTGCTCGTAAATTTCATCGGCAATGATAAGAATATCCTCCTCTATGGCAACTTCGCCAAGGGCACGCAGCTCTTCCTCGGAGTATACGGCACCCGTCGGATTATGCGGCGTGGTAAGGATAATCATCTTGGTGCGCGGAGTCATGGCGTTT